>JBJTAQ010000655.1:0-3410 GCA_046090945.1 Pirellula sp. | reverse complement strand
GAACATCTTGTGCGATGGCAGCGCGCGCGACAGGGCACCAGCAAAACCAACGCTCTAACCAACGACCCGATTTATAGGGTCACGATTTTGGTTTATAGGGTCAAGCGAACAATAATACTGATAGTCCTCGATTCTTAATCGCTACTTGTCCGCCTTCGGCCACTGGGGGATTCGAGTGGAACTCAGGGCGAGTCGGAAGCCGAGGATGAAGCTGCGGTTCGACGGGTCGAACCTGTACCGGCCCGCCGACCGACAAATCGAGGCCACGAGTTCCCAACAGCCGCCACGGATCACGCGGATCGAGCCCAGCTTAGGCCCGATCGGATCTGTAATCGCTTGCCTGGGATAATCACCATACCAGTCAGAACACCATTCGCAAACATTGCCATGCATGTCGTAGAGTCCCCACGGATTGGCTTTTTTTGTGCCAACAGGGTGCGTTTTGCATCCGTTTTCCAAAAGTTTCTCCAAGTAAATATCAAAATTCTTTCTCGATTTCTCCCTTATCCGATCGGAATTTATTATCGTTCCTCCACTGTTGTCCCCGAACCAGTCAAAGTCTTTCAATGCTATTTGATCCGCTCCGAAACTATAAGCGGTTTTGGTCCCTGCACGACATGCATACTCCCACTCCGCTTCGGTCGGCAAGCGATAGAAACGGCCCGCTTTCTTCTCCTCGGGCAACTCCGAAAGCTTCTTGCAAAACTCGACGGCATCCTCCCAGGAAACTTGCTCAACTGGGTGGTTTGAGCTTTCACCCTGGACCTTATTACCCTTGAAGTAACTCGGATTCTTACCCATCACCTTTTCGTACTGTTCCTGCGTTACTTCCGTCACACCAAGGTAGTAGTCCTCGCTGATCGTGACTTCGTGCTGTACCTCATTGTCAAATCGCCCTTCCTCTTCGATCGGCGAGCCCATCATGAATGTCCCCTTGGGGATCAGAACCAGCTTCATACCGATGCTATTGGTGAGCTCTTTTGGAGGCTGTGCATCACAGAGATCGGCCCCACCACCGATCAAAACTGATAGAGCAATCAGCGATTTACGAATCGATTGGAACATGATTTATGTATTTGCCTTGAATTGGCTAAAAGCCGTCGACTCTTTGGTTACCGGTTTGGCCCAATGATTATTGAATTGTAGCACTTCTAGGATTGCATTCACCCTGCCACCAACTGATACGTCCCTGTTTTGTTGGGACCGATGAACTCGATCTTTCCGGCCAAGCGGAGGGTTTCGAGCTCGCGTTTGACGGTCTTGAGGCTGCAACCCAAGTGGGTCGCGATGCAGGTGGAGCGAAGCTTCCCGCCGTCGCCCAGCAATTCCATGATCCGCTGACGCCGACTCGCTGGCGTGTCCTTGATCTCAGTCGGGTCGGAGTCGCCGTTTCTGGCGTCCCGAATCGTGATCCACTCGGCGAATCGGTACCCCCTACACCCCCAATCAGCATGGATTGGGTCGGAGCCGGCACATTCAAAACCCCAGTGTTTTGACGACTCTCGCGACTCGAAAAACGACTCGATTTAGGCGGCGCGACGCGAAATGCAAGCGCCGCACGACGCCATGCACCGAGCCAGCATGGGCGCTACAGACGGCCAAAGGAACTTCGCCGAAATGCGAAAAACCCTGGGGAAACCAGGGTTTTTTAGCGGACAGGACAGGAACCGAACAACGCCGAATGCTCTGGTGATCTCACATTTCGTGCCCATGCGCGACGCGAAACGTCGCCCGCCGATTTCAAGCATCGAGACGATTCGAAACTCGAAACATCGCTATCAACTTGCAACCTAAAACGACCAATGCAAGCCAACGTTGGCACCGTGATAGAAGATGCTGCGATTGTCATCGACAAAGCGACTACTGTTGCCGGTGTACGTGTAGTCGAGTTGATAAGGCGATTGTGCAACACCAGTGACCCAAAGAAGGTTGTACCCGTAGGTCAGCTGCAGGTCCTTGGTTACATTCGCATCTCCGACCAATCGCAGTTCAGAGAGGCTCGATAGGATCGACGAAGAAACGTGAACGTCCCGTAGCGTCTTGGAATTCTCAAGATCCCGTACCAACGTGTGCTGATTGTTTGCATTGCCCAGCAAACCGAATTTGGCTTCCGGAGCAAAGCTAAAGCAATTCCATGACCAACGACGGCGAAGCCCCAATTGCCCACCGTACAACTGATTGTTGGTCTGGATCTGATAATCGCTCAGATAGGTATCTGTATCGAAGGAGGAGATCTTGAAATCTTCGATGACGCTGAAATGGCGGAAACCAACCAGCCAATCCCAACCCGTGTTGGGGTTCCACAGGTTGGCTTCCACGTTCTGGATTCTCGAACCATAGCGGACTTCCATCGCATCGGCTGCGAAGAAATCAAACGTCGCTAATCCGAGATCCCCAGGGATGCTCAAGTTGTTGTTGCCTGTTACGCGAGCGCTGCTCGACCAATCGTTTAGACCAAAGTATACGAGTTCAGCGGAACGTCCAGTACTCCATGTCCAACCCGTCGCGAATCGAGGACCGGCAACTGTTCCGAATCGCAAGTTATCGCCTGTCAGCACCGGCACCAAACCGTTGTTTTCATCCAATACGATAGGCTGATTGTAGTTCTGCGTTCGATGCAGGAAGAGTGCATCTGCGGATAGGCTCCTCCAAGTGCGAAGGCTTCGGTGATGGTGGTGTTGGTTGCATTCAACTCCACATTTCCGTTCGCGGTGACAACACCATCTTGGATGTAGGCGCTACAGACGGCCAAAGGAACTTCGCCGAAATGCGAAAAACCTGGGATAACCAGGGTTTTACCAGCGGAGAAGACAGGAACCGAACAACCCGCGAAATCCCCTAGGAAAATCGAAGTTTCCAAACGAGGCGGCGCAAAATCCGACGCGCGTAGCGAGCCTTTCATTTGACTTTCCGAAAACGTACGTATACACTTTGGTATCACACTATTGGTAGGATCAACTGGTAGGATCAACGCATGCAAAAAATGCTCATCAAGCACGGCAACAGTTTGGCTCTGGTCATTGACAAGCCAATCCTTGAACTACTGCAAATCTCCCAGGATACCCCTTTAGAGATCAGCACCGATGGGGACCATTTGTTGGTCAAGCCTTGCCGTGATCCAATTCGAAAAAAGAAGCTGAAGGATAGCCTCAAGAAAATCAACGGAAAGTTCACAGACGACTTGCGAAGGTTAGCTGAATAGTGGATTCGATCGAGTTTTTAGAACTTTCCGATATTCTGGAGATTCATGCCGATCAAATTTCGAACTACGGTGGAACCATCGAAGTGCGAGATGCAGGAATTCTCGAATCGGCCATCGAGCAACCACGAGCGACTTTTGCTGGCCAGTTTCTTCACGCCTTTCCTTATGAAATGGCTGCAGCTTATCTTTTCCACATCGTCAAAAACCA
>JBJTAQ010000654.1:0-10192 GCA_046090945.1 Pirellula sp. | reverse complement strand
GTAAATTCTCCCTCTCAATACGTATATAGTAACATCATCGATCTTGGTGGTCCGATTGGTGGGACATCCAATACGTTATTCTTTTTGCGATACACGATTCCTGCCGGAATAGAAGGTGGTAAAACCGTTCAGTCCATTTTCCTCGCAAACTCGGATGGATTTACTTCGGGGGGGGTGCTCGAAAACCAAGTCAACAACAACTTTGTTTCCATCGCGCGTTCTCACACGGCGGTACCTGAGCCGACGAGCCTGTTGCTAGTTACCACTACGGCTGCACTATTAGGTTGGAAGCTTCGTCGTCGCCAGAAACGGGCGAGCTAAATCACTCGCCTCGGCTTGGTCTTCTCCGACTCGCTGGCCTCATTTCCTAGGGTCTCACCTCGAGGTTCTTTTCGCATCGAATCTGTAGGTGCCGCGAGCACTACCGCATTAGCCGCATTTTGGCCCCCTTGTGCCGCAAGGGATTCTGCCCTGCGCGTCTCGAGGACCTGCACGTACTCGGCCCCATAAAAAAGGATCGAGATGCCGTAATAACACCACAGCAGCAGCGCAATGAACGATCCGATCGCCCCGTAAGCACTCGTGTATCTCATCCCGATAAAGACTGCCCCCAAAAGCCCCCGACCAACCTCCCAAATGATCGCCGCAAGCAAACCACCTCGGAATGCATCCATCCAGTTCACCGAGCGTTTGGGCAAGATTCGATAAATGAGCATGAACAACATCGCGTTAACGACAATCGTCGTAATCAAATCAAACGCGTTGAACAACTGAGTCACACTCGGCAGCTTTTGCGAGGTCACTGAGCGGACCTGGGAAATCCCCATGCTGATGAAAAACAATACCACGAGCAATCCACCGAGAGACAGGAGCATCAAGAAGGCCGAGAATCGCTGCCGAAGCACCCGGACGATGGTCCAAAAAAGGGACGCATCCTTTTGCGTTGGAATCCTAAAAATCTTGTCGAACCCGCGATCGATCTGCGCGAAAACTCCGATTGCTGCCAAGATTGCAGTGATCAATCCCGTCGGCCCTCCTACCAGCGATTGACTCGTCAGATGATCGAGAACCTGATCGACCTGAGCTCGCACCTCCGAAGAGGTTTTTAGCTCAACCGTCTCCAATATCTTTTGCTGAATATCAAAACCAAACTGAGTGTAACGTAGAAAAATTCCCAATCCCGAAAA
This sequence comes from Pirellula sp., assembly GCA_046090945.1. Classification (GTDB taxonomy): domain Bacteria; phylum Planctomycetota; class Planctomycetia; order Pirellulales; family Pirellulaceae; genus JBKCUI01. The sequence continues at coordinate 9,005 of JBJTAQ010000654.1, read as the reverse complement.
CAACAGCAAGAACATCGGGAACAACGATAGCGCCAAGTAATATGCAACACTGGCAGCTAGCGACCCTGCATCGTCCTCCGACCAACGAAGTCCAGCATCCCGAAGATTCGGAAAAAAATCCATCAGCCAACGCTTGCCGTGCTCCATCGCTTCGCTTTTGGTCGAGGCGGGTTTGTCTCTCGACTCAAGCCCACCTGCCTGCATTGGATCCACCTGCAAACGATCCACCTGAGATTGATCCATCTCGGGACTTAGCTGGTCGGCTGGCGTTGACGTTGATTCGGAATTCATGACTGGATTGTAGGACTCGGTAAAAAACGCCGCTAGCGGAGCTGTTCGCAGGCAAGCTGGGCGGTTTATCGAGGATTTCGACTAGCTGGGTCCTCGAATCGGGCTCGTCGAACCGTGACTTTCGTTGAATAATAGACGCCGTCGGAACTCCGAAACTCGCCTGGTCTCCCCTCCCAACTCAAAGATTCTATCCCATGTCCAACGGGCAATCCAATTCACCCACTGCTTTACCCACTGCCTCGACGACTCCCGCGGCCCCCTTGGGCCCCTTGCCATCACTCGAAGCGGTCCCGATCGACGCAATTTTGTTCGTCTCCTTCGGGGGCCCGGAAGGTCCCGAGGACGTCATCCCTTTTTTGGAAAATGTCCTCAGAGGGAAAAATGTCCCTCGTGAAAGGATGCTTGAAGTTGCCGAACATTACAACCACTTCGGCGGTGTGAGCCCCATCAATCAGCAATGCCGCGATCTGATCAGCGCCATGCAAGCCGAGCTGGATCGACGCGGATTGAAACTGCCTATCTACTGGGGTAATCGAAACTGGCATCCGATGCTCACAGGTACCCTTGAATCGATGAAGCAAGACGGTCGCAAGCGAGCCATCGCCTTTTTCACATCGATGTTTAGTTGCTACAGCGGCTGTCGCCAGTATCGAGAAAACATCGCAGCTGCCATGCTTCAAACCGGCACCGATGCTCCACTGGTCGAAAAGGTTCGCATGGGATTTAACCACCCGAAGTTCATCGAAGCTCAAGTCGATTGTCTGCGCACGGCGCTGAGCAAAATCGATCCTGACCTAAGAGCCTCCACTCCTGTTCTGTTCTCCGCCCACAGTATTCCAAAGACGATGGCAGACAACTCCCGCTACGAGTTGCAACTCAATGAGGCTGCCCGTCTGGTTTGCAAGACGCTAGGTCACGGCAACTGGGAGGTCGTCTATCAGAGCCGCTCGGGCCCCCCCCAGCAACCTTGGCTCGAACCCGATGTGTGCGATCGTATCGAGGAACTCTACAATCAGTCTAAGATCCAAAGCGTGATCGTACAGCCCATCGGCTTCGTTTCAGATCACATGGAGGTTCTCTACGATCTGGATGAAGAGGCCGCCGCCAAAGCCAAAGAGCTTGGCATCCAGTTCGTTCGCGCTCCCTCGGTCGGGGTCCACCCAGCCTTTGTCTCGATGGCCGTCGATCTAATCGAGGAACGCCTCAAGGCCGATACGCCTCGGCCCGCCATCGGTGACCTAGGGCCGAGCCACGATATATGCCCGGCCAACTGCTGTTTGTACCCGCAACCCACCCGGCCGACGCCCACCGGACGGCCAACTGGCCCAAACTGATCGTTTGATAGGAATAGCGGTAGATAACGATGCATTTCGGTGCGCACTGTGTACGACTCTCCCAAGAATGAAATGAATATGATCCATCCTGCACTTTCGTTGTTTCACTCTACAGGAATATTCGCAAGAACGTGTATCTCTTCGCTCTTCTTAGCAATCATTGCATGGGCTTTGAGCAGTCCGATCAGCTATGCACAAGCCCCCCAGCCGGTTCGAGCACTGCTGATCGTCGGCGGCTGTTGCCATGACTACGACAGTCAGAAGCAAATCATCAAGCAAGGGCTTGAACAGTCGGCACATATCGATGTGACTGTGGTACACCAAGGGGGAACGGGAACGAAGGCTGAGATCGAACTGTACCGCGACCCGAAGTGGGCCGATCGATTCGATGCGATTCTCCACGACGAGTGCTTCTCGGACGACAAAGACCCGCAGTGGCTGGCCCGGATCCTTGAGCCGCATCGCAAAGGTAAACCTGGTGTCGTCATCCATTGTGCGATGCATTGTTACCGAATCGGCAACGACGATTGGTTCGAGTTCTGCGGTGTTACCAGTCGCGGACACGGGCCGCATTACCCTCATGAAGTCCGCAATGTGCAAGCCGCGCATCCGATCATGAAAGGGTTCGGCGCAGCCTGGGCCAATCCGGCCGGTGAACTCTATCGCATCGACCGGGTCTGGCCGACGACTACACCTTTGGCCACTTCGAAAGACCGTGAAAACGGCCAAGATCAAGTTTGTGTGTGGACCAACGATTATCGAGGAACTCGCGTCTTTGGCACGACGCTCGGGCATCATAACGAGACGGTCGAGTCCCCGGAGTTTATCGGAATGCTCACTCGGGGTACCCTCTGGGCTGCCGGAAAGCTCTCCGCTGAATACCTCAAGCCAGCCGCCAAACGCCTCGAACGGGAGAACTTGGCCCTCGGCTCGAAAGTCACCGCATCCTCGGAGCAAAAAGACCAAAACAATCTGCTCGAATACGCTGTTGATGGCAAACGAGCCACTCGATGGTGCGCAAGCGGCGGAGGCTTTCCACAATGGATTCAGCTCGACTTGGGAAAACCCCAAGAAGTCCACGGCATTGGAATCGATTGGGAGAGCGATCAGGTCAAGTACCGTTACACCATCGAAGGCTCGCTCGACGGTGAAAAATATCAAGCCATCGCCAAATCGGCTGACGAAGGGACGCTGGGCAAAGCCGCAGAGCATCTCATCGAACCCAACATGCTTCGCTACATCAAAGTTCAGTGTCTTGGGGCTTCTCCCGGCGCCTGGGCTAGTATTCGCGAGCTCAAGGTCTTTGGCGGCAAGACCAAAGAAGTCTCTGTTGAAGATACGAAAATCACGAAAGAGCGAGAGCTGCTGGGTGAATGCAAGCTTCCCGAGGGTTTCGAATCCACCCTATTCGCTTATCCGCCCGCGGTCAATTACCCGGTTTTCGTAGCAGCCGCTCCGGACGGCACCCTGTTTGTATCGAGCGATAAAAATGGCTCGCTCGATCGAGAGCTCAAGCGTGGTTCGATCATTCGATTGAAAGATCTCGACGGGGATGGCCGAGCCGATCAATCGAATTTGTATGTCGATAATGTCGACTCGCCCCGGGGGCTAGTTTGGGACCACGATCGGCTCTACGTGCTTCACCCGCCCCACCTGAGCGCCTTTGTCGACGAAAACAACGATGGCGTCTCGGATCGCCAAGAGATCTTGATCAAGGACATTGCATTTGGCTTCAAGGATCGTCCGGCAGATCACACGAGCAACGGCGTGACGATGGGGATCGACGGTTGGCTCTATTTGGCCATCGGTGATTTTGGATTCATGAACGCTGTCGGAACCGACGGCCGCAGTCTGCAGTTCCGAGGTGGAGGGGTCGTCCGCGTCCGACCCGACGGTACCGGAATGGAACTCTACAGCTCTGGGACTCGTAATATCCTCGAAGTTGCGATGGATCCACTCCTGCGAGGATTCGCTAGAGACAATACCAACGATGGGGGTGGGTGGGATGTTCGCATGCACCATTTCAGCGGTGGCGACGATCACGGGTATCCCCGCAAGTACATCCACTTTGCCAACGAGATCGTGCCGCCGCTAGCAGACTATGGTGGAGGCTCTGGATGCGGTGCACTTTTTTTGGATGAACCGGGCTGGCCCGAGGAACTCAACCGCTGCGCCTACACAGCCGATTGGGGGCGTCAAATGATTTTTTCGCATCGGATCGAGCCCAAGGGATCGAGCGTTGCGATCAACCAAAAGGAGTTTCTCGGCATTGAAAGAGCCACCGATCTGGACGTTGATGCCAACTCAAGTGTATACGCTGCAAGTTGGAAAGGGGCAACATTCAATTATGCAGGCGAGAACGTCGGGTACGTCGTTCAGCTACGTCCCAAAGGATACAAGCCGCAGGTTTGGCCTAATCTGGACCCAAATAGTGCAAGCGGTTGGTTGGAACTCCTGCATTCCGATAGCCATCGCCGGCGGATCGAGGGCCAGCGTGGTCTACTGCGTTATGCTGCCGGTCATCCGGACAAAGTTCTCGAACTTGCGGAACAACTCGCTCAGATTGCCGGCAACGATCAGGTTGCACTTGCAAGCCGAATCGCTGCCGTCTTTACCATCGAATTGATCCAGGACCAATGGGTTCGCGGCCGACAAGACCCTGAAAAAGTTGCAGCTCTAGTGAATCATCTCGTGCAACTTGCAGCCAACGAGACTGTCGCAGCTTGGGCGATCCGCGCTCTTGGCGACTTGCAAGCGTGGAATCAACCCCAGTTTCTGCTGGCGATCCGCAAAGGATTGCAATCCAACGACCCGAGGATACTTTTGGAGTCTTTGCTGGCGGTGACCAGGGCTCCCAGTTCCGATTGGGTCGATGACTTAGTGCAGCATCTTTCGAGCCAGGACCCTTTGGTGCGGCACCTTGCAACCCAGGCGTTTTCCAAGCAGGATTGCTATCAAGCCTCGCGGCATATCTTCAATACCCAGCCTCAGGATAGTTTGGCATTCGAGCATGCCGTGCAGGCGCTGTCGATGAAGTCTGATTCCGAGATGGTCAAGAGACTGATCATGTCCCTCGACGAAGCTGATGATAGATGGAGCAAGAATTGCTACGCGATGGTTCGAATCTTGAGTCGACAGGCTTTTCGCGAGGGCACTTGGAATGGCACCAGTTGGGGAACTCGACCCGATACTCGCGGGCCCTATTATCAACCAGAGGCGTGGGCGATGACTGAATCTATCGAGCGGTCGATCGATGGGTATTTGAGCAAGTGCGATGCGGCCAAGGCTGCAGAGATACTTAGGATTCTCGCGTTAAATCGTTGGAATATCTCCGATCGAATGGAGGGCTGGATACGATCCTCCCAGTGGAGCGAACTTCCTTTTGCGCAGCGCATCGGTTTGCTGGAGTTGGCAGGCAATCTGCCCGATTCGGTATTGAAACTTCTTGAAACCGTCGCGGGAGATCCGCGATTAGCTCAGACCGATTTACTACCCCTTTTAGGAGTGCTGCTCAAGCAGAATTCGGAGCGCGCGATCCCCGCGATAGCAACGTTGGTGGGTACCGCAGGTGATTTCTCCACGGAGTTGCAAGCCGATACTTGGAAGCGCTGCTACGAGAGCGACAAGCTCGCGAGAAATGTTGAGGCGGTGCTCAAGCGAGGACAGGATGCATGGGGATTTCAGCAGGCATTGCTGGTTTCCGCGATCGCTAGTCGCAAGGATCAGTCGCAGAGGCCTGAGGTTCTCTCTGCAATCGATTCGATCTGGTCCTCTTCGGATCTCGCAGAGAGACTCCTGGAAGTCTATCGGGTTGGCGATTGCAAGCAGGCCGAGGTTCTGGTTCGCCGCGCGCTACTGGATAATCGACCTGGTATCGAGAAGTTAGGTAAGGAACTGGCGAGCAAGTGGGGGCTAGCCGACCTGAACCAGTGGAGCGGTCCTAAAGTATCGACGCTCAAGAAAGAGGATGTGCTCAAGGAAGTATTGGCCAGCCAAGGGGACAGCAAGCGGGGCGAGCAAGTCTTTGCGCTGTTGGGTTGTGCCAAATGCCATGACGTCAAGCCGACCGATGTGCTGCGTGGACCCTACTTGCCGAATGTAGCTAAGACCTATAAACGCGACCAACTCACTGAAGCGATTCTGATGCCGAGCAAGTCGATTGCCCAGGGTTTCGTGCAGAACGTCTTCCGATTGGATGACGATCGAGTTGTTTCAGGATTTGTTACCAAAGAGAGTCCTGAGAAAGTGGTACTAAGAAATGCCCAGGGTGACGTTGTCGAGATCGACGTCGAATCGATTTCCGAGAGGAAGGAAAGCCCCGTGTCGGTCATGCCCGAAGGGCTCGCCGATGCAATACCCGTATCGGCACTAGCCGATTTGATCCGCTATCTAGAGACATTGAATTAGCAGGTCACTTGCGACGGCGGATATTTCTATTGGTGATTCAACGATCGCTGGAAACAAGATCCGGCTCGATGACCCGTTTGGACTTCCAGCCTCCTTGGAGGTATCTGGCTGTAAAGAATATTGCAAGTACGATCACCCAGATACTGATCACACCCCACCAATAATACAGCCCATCCCATCCGAAGAGTTTCTGGCCGAGTACCGCAAGCCCCACGGTTCCAAATCCTGCAAGAGCGTGACCGAGGAGCACGAAATGGGTGTCTCCGGCTCCTTTGAGCACACCTGAGAAGATTACTTGGAAGGAGTCAAATACACAGTATGCGGCGATGAAGTACAGCAGCGGTTTGAGTTCAGGTTTGATCGCTTCGAAACGGACTGGATCGTTTCCAATGCCATAGATACTCATCACCAAATCCGGGAAAAGTCCGTAGAGAATGGCAAAGGTACCGCTGTAAAGAACGCCGATGATCAAGGCGGCTTCGACCACCCTCTGAGCTGTTGCGAGTTGGGCTTGGACTAAGTACTTGCCGACCAGAACACCTACGGCGATTCCTAAGCCAATGAGCGGTATGAAGGCTAAGACGTTCACGCCCAGTGCCAGGGTGGTGGCAGCCGCAGGTCTTTCACCGAGGTTCCCAACGATCATCATGATGATGGCAAAGCTCCATGCTTCGGCGACCACGGACACTCCGGCAGGCCAGCCGAAGCGGATCAGTCGCTTCATCAATGGAAAGTCCCAACGAAAGACATTCATGAGGTCATTCGATGATTTGTTGTTTGCCTCGAGGGTTGGCCAGTTACCAAAGCGTCCTGTACGAAGGTACCAGAGGGCAAAGCCCGCAAGCAGTAGGCATTTGAGGGACAAAGAGATGCTCGAAGCCGTTGCAGCCCCAGCGACTCCCCATTTAGGGAACCCCAGGTTTCCGAAGATCATCGCGTAATCGAGTACGACGTTGGTCGCAGTGGCGATCGCATCGCAGTAGAGCAAGACGATCGGTCGGCCACTGCCGGCAAAGAGCCCCACCAATGCCGAACTGAGGATGGTCGCGCATGCGCCCGGGACCAAGCCAAGAAAAAACTCGTACTCGAATTTTGCAAGTTCCGGCGTGTGCCCGAAGGCGATAAACAGGCGATAGGAGAGCAGACCGAGAACGACCAGAATCGGCACGAGTGCTAGTGCTAGCAAGCAACCTTGCCATACCACATGCATCGCGCGATCGACCCGTTTGACGCCCAGATACTGAGCGACGAACGTGCTGGTATAACCGCAAATGCCTGCCGGCAGGCAAGTGACCGACCAAAACAGCGTGCCGGCCGACATCGCCGCAGCGGCAGCCGCATCGGAATACTGGAAAAGGAACAATCGATCCACAAAAAGTGTGATCGAAAACAGCCCGGTTGAAAGCATCAGCGGCCAAGCCGTACTGAGCAGTTCTTGGATATCGCCGATGCGTGTTCTAGACTCCAGATTCATATTTCACTGGCAGTCTTAAACTGGTTTGCTTGGCTGGCTGCGACACATCGCAATGTTTCAAGAGTTCGCAGCAGCAAAGGTTTTCCTCGATTACCGGGCAAGTCGCCGGTTCTTTATGGTTTCCTGAAGACGGTTTTGCCTTCTTTGATCGTCTCGAGTACCGAGATATCCTTGATCGAGGTGGACTCGACCTTCAGAGGATTCTTATCGAGGATCACCAAATCCGCAAGCTTACCGGCTTCGAGGGTCCCTTTGTTTTTTTCCTCCTTGAGCTGATAAGCGGCCATAGCAGTCACCGCGCGAAGCGCGTGGTAGGGGGGGATCCGTTCGTCAGGTCCTACAACTTTACCGGTCCCTGATAAGCGATTTACCCCTGCATCGACCAGCGCCAAAATCGAGGGAGTTGGGGAGACCGGCGCATCGTGGGAGTAAGTGAACGGCAGGTTTGAGCGCAGAAAAGTCCGAGAAGCCATGGCACCGGCCGAGCGTTCGGCGCCCCAGAGTCGAACGACCGCGTCTCCGCCAGGAATAATTCCAGCCGTTAGGAAACTCGGAATGGCTCCGTAGCGTTTGATCTGCTCGATCTGGTCGACTCGTAGCCAAGTTGCATGGACGAAGACTGGGCGGTGGTCTCTCATGCCATGCTTTTTGACCGCCTTGGCAATCGCATTGAGGGCTTGATCGGCTGCCGCATCGCCGTTCATGTGCATGTGAATCTGCAGTTCTGTGGGCCAGTATTTGTCAAATACTGCATCGAGCACTTCGTCGGGAATTTGGCGATACCCTGAAAACGGGGCGGTTTTTCCCGCCGGGGCTTCGGTGTACGGTTGGGTGAACCAAGCCGTATCCAAGCTTCCATCGAGCCAGAATTTGACACCCCCGAGTCGAACGCGATTGATGTATCGCGTGTCCAAGTCCGGACGAGCAGCTCGGAGTTTCTCGACGACACCTTTGGAGTCGGGATTGTACTGAGACGAAACGGCATAGGCAGCCGCGAGCGAGTCGTCGAGCGCGGAGTCTTTTGCTGCCAAGTAGAGGTCGATCGGTAGCAGTTTCTTTTCGATGGCATTCGCGACGATTCCGATGTCATCGTTGCCCAAACCGAGGCCCGCTTCCATGGCGGTGGTCTGGCCATAACTAGCCCAGACCTCGGCCGCTCCGGTAATGGCTCTGGAGGCAAGTTCGCCGGAGAAGGGAGGCCGTTTCGAGCGAACTGCGTTCAAGGCCGTCTCCTCCATCGGTCCAAGCAGGCTTTTTCCGTCGTCACCCCGGGTGAATGCACCACCTGTAGGGTCGGGAGTTTCGGCGCTGATACCAGCAGCTTTGAAAGCCGCTGAGTTTGCTGCACCTAGGTGTCCGGAGGAATCAACCACCATCACTGGGCGGTCCGCGGAGATTTGATCGAGCTCTTGGCTGGTTGGTGGTCGACCTTCCTTCATGCTACGGGCTTGGTAGCCAAAACCGACGATCCAGGCTCCTTCTGGAGTCTGCTCGACCTG
>JBJTAQ010000653.1:0-6364 GCA_046090945.1 Pirellula sp. | reverse complement strand
GCGGCGAGCAAATCGGCGAGCAAGGAGTTGCAAGAGAAGTCGCTCTACAAGATCGGTTTAGCTTTATATCAACAGAAGGAATACGAGAAGGCGGCCGCTCAGTTTGGAAAGCAACTCGCTGGCTTTCCAAAGGGTGACTTGGCGTTTGATGCACGATTGATGATTGCCGAGTGTGCGTTCAAAGCTCAGCAGTATGCTTCTGCCATGATTCATTACGAATCGGCTCGCAAGGCACTCGAAGGTGCCTCAGATAGAGTTGGGATCCAGGAGCAAGTCCAAGCGCTGATCTACTTGCACGGAGCCCAGACGGCCAGTGAGCTCAAGAAGTGGTCGGATGTGGATACTTGGGTCACCAAGATGGCGACGGTGGTTCCTGAATCAAATCTGCTACCGATCGCGAGGTACGAACAGGCCGTGGCCTTGCAGAATCTTAAGAAGCCCGACGAGGCGCTGAAACTCTTCGAACTGCTTGCAGAGGAGCAGCGGAACGAACTCGGCGCTCGTTCTCGTTTCATGGAGGGCGAGTTGTACTTTGCTCAAAAGGATTACGCCAAAGCGGTTCAATGCTTCCAAAAGGCGATGTATGGATTTGGGGGAACACAAGCCCCGGCAGAGGTGAAGAATTGGCAAGCCAGGTCGGCCTATGAAGCGGGTCGATGCTCCGAGGTTCTCATCGGTGAGTTGACCGGCGAGCGGCGCAAGAAGGCGGTCGATGTGGCTAAGAAATTCTACGAGTTTCTGCTCAGCAACCACAGCGATCACGAGTTAGCAAAACAAGCCCAAGACCGCATCGATGAACTGTCCAAGGGGCTCTAGTCCATCGGCACTGATGGATGAATTAGTAAACTGAATCGGATTTTGAAGCGTTATGTTGGATCGTGATCGCGGGGAGTCCAAGTTCGCTTCGGGCTGGATCGAGCAGTTCACGTGTGCGGCTTGAACCGCAACGGCTGACGCCGATTTCGCGTACGGCCAAGAGTGTCGCAAGATCTCGCACGCCCCCGGCCGCTTTGACTTGGACATTCGAAGGGCTGTGGGCTCGCATGAGTTGCAGATCCTCGAGCGTGGCCCCTGAGGAACCGTATCCGGTCGAGGTTTTGACCCAGTCGACTCCGATGTCACCGCAGATTCTGCAGAGTTCGATTTTGTGGTTCTTTTGGAGATAACAGTTCTCGAAGATGATCTTGATTTTCTGGCCTGCGCCGTGCGCCAGTTCTGTGAGCATCGCGATTTCATCGCGCACGTAGTCCCACTGCAAACTGAGCACTTGGCTGATATTCACGACGACATCGAGCTCTTGGCAACCATCCTCTAAGGCTGCGAGGGTTTCGGCTCGTTTCACAGAAGCGCGATGGCCTCCGTGAGGGAATCCGATCGTCGTGGAGGCTTTTACGTCAGTTCCTTCGAGCCGCTTTGAGCAGCGTCTTAGGTAATAAGGCATGATGCAAACGCTCGCGACATCATAGGCAATGGCAAGATCGATCCCTTGTTCCAGGTCGGTGATCGTCATGGTCGGGACCAGCAGCGAGTGGTCGATCATTTTCGAGAGGTCTGCGTAGGAATAATTCGCCATAGATTCATTTTCCAATTCTCGAAAAAACGAGCCGCCTAAGGTATAACTCGTGGCCAAACAGTGACCAAACGACCTTGCTCCAACCCGAGGATTTTATCATGCGATCAATGGTTCATGGCAGTCGAACCGACTGGCGAATGGCGGAAAGATTTGTTTCGAATCGCCGCGAATTTCTCACGTCTGGCGCGAGCCTTGCGATTTTTCCCTTAGCCGCACAGATCGCACCCGGGGCGTTGGTTCGGAATGTTTCGTGGGCCAACGATCCGTTCACACTTGGGGTAGCTTCGGGAGATCCCAGCAGCACCGGAGTGGTTCTTTGGACTCGGCTCGCGCCCGATCCAGTTCAAGTCAGTGCGAATCCACAGGATCCGATCGAGGTCACTTGGGAGCTATCGGATGATTCGTCGATGAAAACGGTCCTTAAGAGTGGCAAGGTGATTGCTACAGATACGCTCGGGCACTCGGTGCATGTCGAAGTCCATGGGTTGGAGCCGAACCGATGGTATTGGTACCGTTTCCAAAGTGGGGATGCGATCAGTCCGGTCGGACGGACTCGGACTTCGCCAGGGCCAGACCAACTGGTCGATCAACTTCGATTCGCCTTCGCTTCATGCCAGCATTACGAATCCGGGCTTTATACAGCTTACGAACACATGGCTAACGAAGAGCTCGACTTGATACTGCACCTTGGGGACTACATCTACGAGGGGCCGCCGGGTCGAAGCGGTTTGCGGAAGCACAACAGTCCTGAAATCGTGAGCTTGAATGACTACAGGAACCGCTACGGATTATACAAATCCGATCCGCAGCTAAGAGCTGCACACGCCCATGCTCCATGGTTGGTTGTATGGGACGATCACGAGTTCGATAACAACTGCGCGGGTCTGATTTCCGAGGAATTGTGGGTTGATCCTCGCGAGTACGCAGTCCGTCGCGCGAACGCTTATCAAGCTTACTATGAAAACCAGCCCCTGCGAGCCTCTGCGATGCCTGCCGGAGCGGACATGAGGTTGTATCGCGACATCCCTTTCGGTACCTTGGCAAGCTTTGCGATGCTCGATACCCGGCAGTACCGATCGGATCAACCGAACGGAGATGGTGCCAAGAAACTCGAAGGGGCAGTATTCCATCCGAAATCAACGCTGCTAGGTACCCATCAGGAAGCTTGGCTCAACGCCCATCTGCAGGACTCCCGAGCCCGTTGGAATGTTCTTGGTCAACAGGTGATGGTCGGGCGAGTGGGCCGCGTTAGCGGGGACGACAAACTCTACAGCATGGATCAGTGGTCGGGATACGATGCACCGCGCAAGCGACTTTTAAATCAGATTCAGCGACTTGAATCTGCCAATACGGTGGTTCTGACCGGGGATATTCACAGCAACTGGGCCAATGAGCTTTACGCGGACTTTGACAAGCTCGATCAGGCACCGGTGGCCGTCGAGTTTGTCGGTACGAGCATCTCCTCTGGTGGCAATGGGTATGACAAGAACAAGCAGGAGGCGGAGTTGTTTCGCGAGAATCCTTTCGTCAAATTCCACAATGCCGAGCGTGGGTATGTGTCTTGTCGGGTGACCAAAGACCAGTGGCAGACTTTCTTCCGCACTGTACCGTTCGTGGATCGACCAGGAGCTCCAGTTCAGACGCGGGCCGAGTTTGTCGTCGAGCACAACAAGCCTAGGCTCTTGAGTTGATCACCAGCGCATCGCATGAATTGGACTGGCGAAGTCATCGGTCCAAACCGGGTACCTTGACCGGTTCGCTGTAGTCGTGGAATCCTGTGATCGAGCAAGCTTGTCTCGTGAGCCTGGCCAGGCCGGCAGGTCTGTATTCTCGGGGAAGAGCAACAGCCACCGAACATGCCTGGAATCCGGTTCGTAGGGTGCAAGCTTCGATTCGACTAGCAATGGTTTCAGGTTAGCGCCTCTGCTCGTTGCAAACAGGACAGGAGCAAGATCCAGGTTTCGGTTGGTGATGTTTAGGGCAAGAATGCCGTCGGGAGCAAGACGGCTTTGGTAGAGTTCGAGAGCTTGGACCGTCAGCAGATGGATTGGTAGAGAGTCATTCGAGAAGGCATCGATGACCAGCAGATGGTAGGTCGGTTCGTGGATGTTTTTGGATTCGCGATCGAGCAACTGTCGGCCATCGCCGATGAGGATTTCGGTCGAGCCGGAGTGCGAGTCCAGGTAGCGAAAATGCTTTTTGGCCAAGTCGCAGACGGCAGGGCTGATTTCAAAGTACCGCAGGGAGTCTTGTGAATGGGCATATAGTGACAGAGAACCCGTCCCGAGTCCTAAGATACCGACACGGAGGGGTTCCTTGAAATGATCATGGCACCAACCAAAGGCAAGCGCCGCACCCGAGTCGGTCTGGTAGTAGGTGGTCTGATCCGGATGCAGTGGGCCATCGATCGGCTGCGTGCCATGCCGGATGCGGCCGTGCAGCATCGCTCGGAGAGATTGTTGTTCGTTTTCGATGACGCTGACGACACCGTAGAAATCGCGTTTTTGATCGATTAGAGTTTCCCTGCTTGGGGTTAGCATCAGCATCGCGATCATACCTGTGAGGAGTATTGGGCACAGGACTGTCAAAGGCCACGCGATACGGCGAGTGAACGGGTCGTAGAACAGTTTCTCGGACATCGATCGAGCGTGAAACCATGACAGCAGGATCGATCCGAGTACTAGCCCTACGTGCAGTTCGTAATAATCGCTGAAGTACCACGGCGCTAGCACCGATGCGAAAAATGAGCCTAAGGCACCGCCCAGGGCAATCTTGAGATAAAACTCGGGCATCAAGCTCGGGGCTGGCCGCAGTCGGTAGATCAGACCGTGGCAAGCCAGTCCGATGCACGCTACGCAGGCTCCGCAGCAAGCCACAAGACCGGCCCATGGGAGCAGGAGTTTAAAGATCACGGTGCCCAAGCCAAACAACGCGCCTGCGTGAAAGAGACTCAGTTGGCTAAACCAGGATTGGAATACCTTTACGGAAAACGCTAGCCACCAAGTGGCTAGATAGATAGCCAGAGGCAAGACCCAAAGCCCGGGGACAATAATCCCAGCTTGGCTCGCATGGCTCGTCGCTGCCGAGAGGATGATCGAGCTGCATGCTGAAAGGCCGACTACGAGTACGTGGTGGTCGGGGCTGGTGTAGCCGACGGCCATCGAGTCCGACTCGATCGCTTCGAGACTCGTTGCTTTTCGCTGGATCGACAAGACGTATGCGATCATGGCTAGAGTCAGTAGCCAATAAAGCGAGGTCCATAGGACTTGTTGCACAGTCACCGAGATCCATGGCTCAATCGCAGTTGGATAAAGCAGGCAAGCTGCCAGAGAGGTTAGATTGGCAAGTGCGTACCAAGCATAGGGGTGATGGGATTGGGTGCTTTGGTAATGCCAGGTTGAGACCAGAGAGCTGGTGCTGGCCAAAAGCACGAACGGCAGTCCGATTCTCAGGGACAACTCCAGGAGGATCGCCAAGGTTGGCGAGCTTATACTCTGGCTCAGGTTCAGGGGAAGCCAAAGCAGAGCGGTAAGGATCAAGGCTGAAAGGGCCCACAGGGCTGCATGCAGGGAGGCTTGGGCCTTGAGCGTTCGTTTTTTGTAGATTTCAGAGGCGTAGAAATAACCAGCCAGCAGTGCTGTTTGGAAAAACAGCAGGCAAGTCGTCCAGACGTGTGCCGTTCCTCCCCATTTCGGCAACAGGACTTTGCCGAGGATAGGCTGGATCAAAAATAGTAGGAATGCGTTTAAAAGAATCAAAATGCCGCTATGCATGCGGAAATTGTAATTCCAAATAAGGGCTCTGTGGGATTGCGGGAGCTATAATTGCCGCTGCAATGATTCCTCCTAACGAAAGATGATTCGATGATGAAGCCAAAGTTTTCAGGGGTGATCCCTCCAATGATCACGCCGATGACAGGTCGCGATTGCTTGGATGTCGAGGGGCTCGGTAGGTTGGTCGACCACTTGATCGATGGCCAAGTGCATGGATTGTTTGCCCTGGGAACGACGGGAGAAGCACCGAGTTTAAGCCATCGCTTGCAGCTGGAGGTGGTCAGTCGCACGGTCGAGTTTGCCGCAGGTCGAGTTCCTGTGCTTGTGGGGATCACCGACACATCCTTTGTTGAATCGGTTCGTTTGGCCGAGCACGCTGCCAAGGTCGGCGCTCAAGCAGTCGTCCTCTCTACCCCTTACTATTTTCCAGCGGGGCAGACGGAACTGCGGTACTACGTCGATCAACTGGTTCCCGAGTTGCCTTTGCCGGTGATGCTTTACAACATTCCCTCGCTGACCAAGGTTTGGTTTGAGATCGAGACCCTCGAGCAGTTAGCAGGGCATGCGGGTGTGGTGGGGCTCAAGGACAGCAGTGGGGACCTGGATTATTTTGCAAGAGCCGTAGGGCTCAAGCGGTTGCGGCCTGATTGGTCGATTATGATCGGTCCGGAGGCACTCTTGGCTCGTTCACTGGAGCTTGGAGGCGATGGGGGGGTGGCTGGTGGTGCGAACCTCTATCCGAACTTGTTCGTGCGGCTCTATGAGTCAGTTCGCAGTGGCGATTTGCAGTGGCGATCGCTTCAAGAGCAGATCGAGGGGCTTCAGGGGATCTACGATATTGGCAAGTATGCTTCGCGGTTTATTAAAGCGACCAAATGTGGCGTGTCTCTTTTGGGAATCTGCGATGATTTCTTAGCGGATCCATTTCACAGGTTCAGGCCCGAGGATCGGAATCGCGTCGGCGCGATCCTCAGCCGCGTCGAGTCGGTCAGGGAAGGATGGCGACTCGGATATTCTG
>JBJTAQ010000652.1:0-1587 GCA_046090945.1 Pirellula sp. | reverse complement strand
GATGGAGGATGGTCGCGGCCTGGGACTCATCGTGGGAAATCTCGACCGAAAGAACGGAAACGATCTTTACATCGCCAATGACATGTCCGCCAACAACCTCTACCTGAGCGCAGCGGATCCGAAACGCCCCGGCCGGTATCTAATTTCCGACGAAGCCCTGCGGCGAGGGTGTGCGGTGGATAATCAAGGTAAACCCCAAGCAAGTATGGGAGTCGGATGCGCGGATATCGATCGCAATGGAACGCTGGACCTGTTCATGACCAACTTCATCGATGAATATAACGCCCTGTATCTTCAGAATGAAACGGGCTTTTTTGCTGACGCTTCTAGACGATACCGGCTGATCGATCCGAAAAAGAAAACCCTAGGTTTCGGATCCCAGTGCTTGGATATCGACTGCGATGGTTGGCAGGACCTGCTGATCGTCAATGGACATGTCGATGACTATCGATCCAAGGGACAACCCTTCGCGATGAGGCCCCAAGTTTTTCTGCAACAAGAGGCTGTCTTTGCGGAACAATCCAATGAGACCCTGGGGGATTTCTTCAATAAAGAATATTTGTCGCGTAGCCTTGGGCTCTGGGACTACAACCGCGACGGACTAGTCGATAGCTATGTGACTCACTTGGATCATCACCTGTCGATTCTCAAAAATCAGACTACAACCAATGGAGCCTGGGTGGCCGTTGAGCTCATCGGAGTGGAATCCGAGAGAGATGCCATCGGTGCTGCGATCACCGTCGATGCGGGGGGCGAAAAATGGGTTCACCAAAGACTAGCAGGCAACGGTTTTGAGTGCACCAACGAAAGCTTTGTTCATCTTGGCCTGGGCAAATTGAACAAAATCGATGCTTTGGAAATTCAATGGCCAAGCGGAAAGACCAGCCGTTGGGAAAACCTTGAGGTCAACCATCGCTATCGCGTTGTGGAATCCCAGGAGACGATCGACGACGTGCGAATCAATCGTCCCTAAGCTTCGCGTCCGATGGAGAAACGCAACTCTCGGGTTGAAGGTTCCAATATCCAATCCTGCCGGTGGCTTGTTGCAAATCGCAATCGGCCAAATGCCATTCAAGCCAACGCTGGATCTCCTCTCCCTGGGCCTTGTAGCATTCCAACTTGGCTTGAATCTGCTGAGTCAGATTCCCGCGGAGCTCGGATAACGATTCGAGTCGCTCTAAACGCTCGGTTAGCAGATTGGATTTCTTGACCGCTACTCGCCAACGCTCAACGCACTTCTCCTTGGTATCGTATGCAATCCCCGCTTCGATCCTAATCTGATCGCTCCTAGCCCCAAGCAGTCGACCTAGCGATTGACGAAGTGACGCATTCGGATCTACAGTTGCCCTGTGCACAAACAAACCTGTTTCCACTTTCGGAACTGATATCAAGCCAAGCCCACCCGGGACCCCAGAGAGACCACTGAACACCTTCAAAGCATCCTCGTTGATGAGCTCAGGGTTCATATAGGCGTCACTGAGCAACCTCAGTTCGATTCTGCGATCGATTGCAAGCGATTCGTAGTCGCATCGCTCCAGCAATTCATTTGTCGGAGCACAAGTCAACTCAGCGATGTAGGAACAAGCC
>JBJTAQ010000651.1:0-5641 GCA_046090945.1 Pirellula sp. | reverse complement strand
GTTTCGAGTAGTGCAGCGCCGTGCGGCAGATCTTGCGTTGTTTCACATCGTCGACCGCATCGGCCGGTCCCCCTTGATTGTCGTTTCGGCAGCTCCAAGTTTTGACTTCGACGAATACCACCTTGGAGGCCTTCCAAGCGGCGATGATATCGATCTCACCCAATGGAGACTTGTAGGAATGTTCGAGGATAAAGTATCCGCAGCGTCGCAAATACTCGATGGCTAGACGTTCGCCGTATTGGCCGGTTGTTTCATCGTGGCAAGGAGGAAAATAACGCATCGACTTTCGAAAGTCCAACCATCGATTTTCGATCGGTTGCCAGACTTGGCGGGTATACTTTCTAAGGCTTCTATAGACCAAACGATAGCGGTGCATCAGCGTCGGTAGTCCATGCATATTCGATCCCTCGAAGACAGGCTTGCGTCGACCCAGTCTCACGCTGAGGCTGAGAGTCAAAACGCGATTCATATCCCATTGATTTTGGGATTTATGATTTTTTGTCAACGAAATGGTTCGTTTGGTCCAAATTTTCATCAACATTTATCTCGCGAACCATCAAGGAACCGGTTAGGCGCAAGCACCCATAGCGCGCATGTCTCATCCATCTCAACTCTAGACGCCCGTGGCCTCCAAGTCGCTGTTATCAAGAAGGCCTCTTGCCGGAGTTTCCGAAGAGAACCCCTTGGCTGAAAAAAGTTTCCTGGCTCATTTCTTTCGATTATCACAGCGTTTTTGGTGGGTTTTGGTACTAGGGCGAGGCTGCCTAGGGAAATTTCTTTCGGTTGTTAACCGATTTGGCACTCAGTTCGCAATAGCTCTGTTTCGTAACGACAAGTGGACAGCGGATTAGGTTGAGGCGCACTGGTCAGTTCACCGTTTCCTGTAAGGGGTCAGTCACATGTTCCAAGCAATTGTTTCGAAGGTTGTTAGCCGTTTTGTTCGTGATGATCGTGGAGCCACCATGCTCGAGTATGGTCTGCTCGTTGGTTTGATTGCAATCGTCGCCGTTACCGCGATGAGCGCACTGGGTACCAACATGACCGCCTTGTTCGAAGATGCGTCGACCAAGCTTCCTGGCTAGTTGGCTGTCAGCTTAGTTGGAATAGGAAACGAAAAGGGTCGTTCGGTGCTTGTGGCACTGAACGGCCCTTTTCGTTTTTAGTAATAGCGAAATCCGTGAATGACCGCTTTTTGTTTTCAACCACAGAGCCACGCAGACACACGGAGTTGTTCAACGCCCGCGCTTGAGTTCAAGGTCCCTCTGTGCGCCTCCGTGCCTCAGTGGTTAAAAAAGCTGCACGATGCTTTGGTACTTCCGCCCCCTACGGTTTGTGTACAAGCACCTCAATACTGAAAGCGAGGAAGTTGAGCTCTTATCGTTTTGCTTTACGTTCTGCCTTAGCTCACAGACACAATCCAGTTCAACTGGCTGCTATGGTTCAATCGATGTTCCAGACCCGGATCATTCCATCACCACATCCTGTGATAACCTGATTACCACTTGGCGATAATGCAACCGCCGAAACATTGTCAAGATGATCCGTGTATACCTTCAGGCACTTGCCTGTCAGAGCATCCCACAATCTTGCTGTGTGATCCAAGCTACCTGATAGCACCAACCGCCCATCGGTTGAGAACCAAACCGATATGACATGATTTTCATGATCAGTTAGCTTGTGAAGCACTTTGCCTAAACGTACGTCCCAAATGCGGACTGTATTGTCCTTACTGGCCGAGGCAAGCATAGTTCCATCAGGGGAACACGCTATCGATTCAACGCCCTCAGTATGTCCACGGAGTCGCTTTACCTCGTCACCTGTCTCCAAATCCCAAATGCGGATTGTCTTGTCTGACGAACAAGATACAGCTTGTTTGGAGTTGGGGATGAACTTGACCTTGCGAACCATGAGAGAATGACCTCGCATCCGAAGCTTCTCTTGACCTGTTTCACGGTCCCATAGTTTCACAAGTTTGTCGTCGCTACCCGTGAGTATTTCCTTACCGTCGGTAGAGATCGCAACGGTGGAAATAGGTAAACTCGAAACGTTGAACCTTCGTTCTTCTTGGGCTGTAATCGTATCCCAAACAACGACTTCATTATGATTCCCAGGAGTGAAGACGCCATCGACGAGATGCCCACCTGAACAAGCGACAATCCATTTCCCATCCTTGGATATGTCAACGCAGCGTGCCCAATCGATCAAGCCCGTGAACTCTTGCTTGGGCTTCCACGTCATGGTGTCCCATAATCGAACGATGTTTTCGACCTCGCTGGTGAGCATGTTGCCATCGGGAGTAAAGACGATTGAGGTAATCTTTTCCGCCCCTTGTACTTCGACGAAGGCATCTTTGATGGATACCGAATTGACATTAGAACGCTGTGATTCCAGAGCGACTTGATCACCTTTATACCAATTAGCGAATGCTAGCCCGCCCCCTAGCAAAGCCAAGACCAGTGCAATCCATCGCCACATCGAGGAGGGCTTCTTGTCTAGGTATCTCCCGAGATCAGCACCAAAGTGGGCGGCGGATTTGTAGCGATCCTGGGGATCACGATTGAGAGCCTTCTTGCATATCCGCTTGAGTTCATCGGAGAGTTCTGATGACGAGACTGCTTGAGCACCTGAAGCGATTTCTTTCCGAAGCACGTTCGGTTCTCTGGATGAATAAGGGATGGTTCCCGTGAGGACCTCATGCAAAACCACCCCCAAGCTATATACATCGGAACGTGGATCGGTGGGCTTACCCACTAATTGCTCGGGAGATACATAACTGAGAGTTCCCAAAGACAAAGCATGTTCGGTGGACTTACTTGCCGATTGAGCGATGCCAAAATCTGCAAGGAGTGCGCAATGATGGTGATCAATCAGGATATTTGCTGGCTTGATATCCCTATGGACCACCCCGTGCAAATGGGCGTATTCGAGGGCTTCTGCGATCTGGATGATCCAGCGGATTGCTTGCTCTTGGGTCGGTCGATTCTTCCTGAGTTGGTCGGCTAGACTGCCACCTTCGACGAATTCCGAAACGATGAAGCAGGAATCGCCGTCACGTCCCGTGTCGTAGACTTGGACGATCCCAGGATGTTTCAGGCGCGCCACTCTTCGCGCTTCAGCCATGAACGAATCGATGGAAAAAGCTCGGTTTGGTTTGGGTACCTTGACAGCAACGGGTCGTTGCAGTTCCTCATCGAATCCGAGCCAAACATAAGCAAACCCACCTTCGGCAACTAGTTTTTCGAGTCGATAGCGACCGATGAGGGTTCTTGGTTCAAGGGTTGTTCGATGAACCTCCAACTCAAACTCGTCATCCCCTAGAGGTTTATCCAGCCAAGCGGTAGATTTGAGTGCATGAATGCGTTGAGCAAGCTCTTGAACTAGATGGGGATGATCTTTGCACAACTCTTCAGCGGATAGTTTTTGCCCTTGCTCCTCCCATACTAGGAGCAGCTCCGACAGCAAATCCTCATCCTTCTGATTCACGTTGCATTCCCTTGTAGAGTTTCAGTTTGGCACTTTGCCAACGGCGTTTGATGGTGCGAACAGAAACTCCGAGCACCCTTGCAGCATCGTCTTGGCTGAGTCCTTCGTAGTACAAGAGGTTTGCGACTTCTTGTTCGTCTTGTGGCAGTTGCTCGATCTGCTTGTGAAATTCAGCCCAGCTTCCGATATCGTCGGGTTCCTGGGTACTCTCATGGAGTTTTCCACCTCGGTCGTCTGATGGTTGTGAATCGGTGTGGTGATTTGCGGCAAGCCCTTCGGGACCGAAATAGTGGCGGGACAGGTCGAGCAGTTCTCTACGGATTTGGAGAGCCGCGAGATTGAAGAAATGCCTGACCGATTCGACTTGGACACTGGCCAAGGCCCTGTGAAGCCTGACCATCGAGTTTTGGAAAACATCGTCGGTTTGTTCCCAGCGTCGAAGGCTCGGGTAGCTTCGCAGCATCTTTCGTGTGAGCCTGAGGAGCCGTTCGCAGGAGTGGTCGAGCAGAGCATCATGGGCCGATGGATTCCCCTGGATTTGCAGATCGATCAGGTATTGGAGTTTTGCGTCGGCATCGGGAGTCATAGGCGGTTTCCAGGGATGAGGAGACCGCCATTTTAGCTGATGACCAATGAAAAACCCAGTTATTTGAAATGCGAATTGGATAGGGGGGATGGGACAGAAAAATCCTTTTTGGCCTTTTAAGGCCCTTTAACGGGGTGAGTTACGCAGGGGTAACAGGGATAAATCGAGCAACTGACCCGAACAACATCCAATCCTTCTATCCGACTTCAACGGCGGTGCAGGTAAAAGTAACTCATGGAAACATCACCAGATAAACCCGAACAAGGACTTAGATGGGTTTTCAAAAAAGCCTACTCGCTATCACTCTACCTCTTTTCATGCTTGAAGGAGTTTTGGCGTGTCTTCCCCAGAGCCTACGATTATCTCTCGCGTGATTTCAAGCGAACATCTCTTGAGGAAGTGCTAGAGAAGCAAAAGCAAGCCGTGGCAGAGAAGATGCTCTCCACTGGAGTAGGGGATGAAGAGACGCGAAGACTCCTTCTCGAAAAGACCAAGGCGCTGACTCAAGCTGTCGCGAACCAAGCAACTTCAAAAGAGAAGAAAGCCCTCGAGGAAGACAGAAGGAACCTTACAGAAAAATTCCTAAGTAAATCCATTGATGCATTACCCTCATCAGATCATACAGTTCTTGAATTTCAAAAAGCGAAGCAGTCACTGGACGATTTTGAGAAATCCGTTGCTTTAGCATCTTCCAGCCAAACGCCAATCAAAAAAGGAAAAGCAGCGATTGGGTTTTTGATTGTGTTTTTAGCTCTTGGTTTTCTTGCAGGGGAAAAGAAGGAACAAGGCGGAACGAGCAACGAAACCAATAACGAAAAGGTGGTGAGTGAATCGAGAGCTGATAACGAGAACGCTCGAAACATGGATGCAAAATTTGAGGCACTTGTCTTCAAAGTAAAAGTTGGGATGAATCGGCAGCAGGTTGAGGGAATTCTTGGTCCACCCGATAAAGTCAATCAGCAAGATTTGGGTAAACTCAATCCTCAAAAAGCTGGACAAACTCTAAACATTCTGACATGGGGCAAAGAAGACGGCTCCATTATTCTAGGATTTACAAATGGAATTCTCACGGGCGGTGGAACTCCTGGGTACGACATCGAGAAAGGCTTTCAGGGGAAACTGCCCAGTGATGTCACTGGTTCAGATAGGCAAAAACTGAAGTCTGCGCTAGAGGGGATTGGATTTCGGGTAGACGATTAGCAATCAGTCGGTCGCACCCTTGCAAATCTGGCCCCATCATCCTGCGAGTCGCGCATGTCTCATCCATCTCAACTCCAGACGCCCGTGGCCTCCAAGTTGCGGTTAACAAGAACGCCTCTTGCCGGAGTTTCCGAAGAGAACCCCTTGGCTGAAAAAAAGTTTTCCGATCGATTTCTTTCGATTTTCTCAGCGTTTTTACTGGGGTTTGGGACTGGGTCGCGACTGCCTTGGGGAATTTCTTTCGGTTGCCAACCGATTTGGCACTCGGTTCGCAATAGCTCTGTTTCGTAACGACAAGTGGACAGCGGATTAGGTTGAGGCGCACTGGTCAGTTCACCGTTTCCTGTAAGGGGTCAGTCACATGTTCCAAGC
>JBJTAQ010000650.1:0-3484 GCA_046090945.1 Pirellula sp. | reverse complement strand
GGAGTATTAGGTCAACAAGCACATAAGATTCTGTTTGCGATATCCAGCGACATGAATCATTTTGCAACCGACCAGGAGAACCGTCGCAAGGATCGGTTGGCTTTGGATGCGTTAGCGACCGGGGAACCGAAGCAGTTGCTAGATACATGCCGCGAAAATGCAATCAGCATGTGTGGAGTCGTACCGGCAGCACTTGTGATGCAGACACTCAAGGAACTGGGGATAGAGACCAAGATCCAGGAGTTGAGTTACGACACCAGTGCCAGCGTCACCCAGGACCCAACACGCGTCGTCGGCTATGCGGCCGCCCGCTGGCAATCAAGCCCATCGTAGTAACGCACCAGCTTAGCTGGATACCTTCTTGTCTGACGGTCTTTATGGTTCGAGTCTTGGAAATAAGACTCAGAATATATTCTTTAAGTTTTTTCTTCGACCTGCTCTGAGTCTGTCTATCTGCTCCGATTTGATTCATAGGGAGCGAGTAAACGTCATACTCGCCAAACATTTGTAAAAGCGATGTTTGCTGACAACCGAGGAATAGAATCAGCCCTGGTTTGATCACCGTTATGACTCGCCCATCAATCTGTGAATGCTTAGGTCCGGCAGTTTTCAACTGCCGGACCTAAGCTGACTATTCTGCCAACCTCGTCACTAGAGTCGATGAGCTACAATCAACGGCCTAGCAACCGTTTTCGGTCCTCTTCGGATATGGACATTTTCATCATAAAGTCGACAAATGCTTCAGGTCGGAAGGCTTGGTCTTGATTGCACTCCTGCCAAACTTGAGCCAAACGAACTTGTACCTCTCTGGACGCCTCGATTTGTCCTAGTTTTTCCTGCACCAGAGATTCGAAGATCAAAGCCATAGCAAGCGATGAACTTCGGCATTGCTGCATCCCGTTAACTTCAGACGCGTCGGACCAATTGGGCAAAGATTCGACCGACGAGCGCCAAAGTTTAGATACCCGCTCCAACGCACTCCACTGCTTGGCCTGATACAGATCCCGGCACAATTCGGACAACGTCGACAGCCACAAATCGCGATAGCTCCAGTTTTCAGAGCTACGAGGATAAACCTCTCTCTGGCAGAAATTCAGGCACTCGTCCAAGCCCGAGTCGATCTCGGACCTATCACCGTTCTCGATTTGCGTTTGCACGATCCCACACAGAGCTGCCATGGCATGGGAAGTTGAATCAAGATCCAGGACCGACCCATTCCTCATCGAATCGTAGTATTGGAAGACCGACTCCAACGCTTCGATCGCTGCTTTGGGTTCCTGCTTGCGAAGCAAGACGGCTTTTAGCGTCCGATTGGATTGCAGCAGGGACTCGACCGATCGATCCTCGGGATATTCCTTAAGATAGCTCAGCGCGTGCTCGATCGAACGCTCGATCCATTCAAGTCGTTGCGACTGTTGATGCTCCATCGTGTAAGCCATCGCCATCCAATGCTCACCAACGATGCGATTCCTCAATCTCCTTTGTAAGACATTTGGATCTTCCATGGGGCAATTTTGAAGAAGCCGTTCGATCAGGTCTAGCGATCTGTGCCTCTGTTCGATCCCCTGGCTCTGCTTTTCTTGTCGCTCGGCTCCGCTGGACTGCTCCGATATTTGGTGATAGCACAACGCGGCGTAGTGATGCATGATCTGCAAATGAACGGCCAGTTTCTGATCCTCAGGATTCAGCGATAGAGCCTCTTGCAGCAGTGGAATCTGCTTGAGTAAATTCTCAAGCAAATCGGATTGAGAGATGCGAGCACCCGCGATCACCGCGTCATTGATCCGGCTATTCGAAACATCGATCGACTGCAAGAAGAGCTGATTGATCTCTTGACGTTGCTTGGCGAGTTCCCGCTGGGTCTTCCATTGCTGATTAAGTAATGCGACCGTCACCAAACTCCAGAAAAAGATCGTCGAAAGAACCGCCGACATGATCGGTCGCAATCGCACCAGACGAACCAACAAACTCCATGCGCTTGGCGATTCCACCGCAACAGGCTTTCCATCCAGAAAGTTACGCAAATCGGTAACAAGCTCGCTTGCGGATGGATACCGCTGTGAGGGATCCTTTTCCAAGCACCTTTGAAGGATCGCTTGTAAAGCTTGCGGAATTCGAGCTCGTTTGCTCAAGGGCCTTGGCGGATTCTTAACGATGTTCTCTTGAGTTTCAAAATCGTTGGCTGCTAGGAATGGATTCTCGCCGCTGAGCAATTCATGGAAAACGATACCCAGCGAGAACAAGTCGGTTTGTGTGATGAGCGACTTACCTAGGATCTGCTCTGGGGACATGTACCGCACCGTACCGAGGACCTCGCCGGTCCGAGTCCAACTCGATCGAACGAACTCAGTTGAAATATCTTTCGCAAGACCGAAATCGGTCAGCAAAGGCCATAAACCCAACCCCTCCGAGGACTCCTCGGGACCCGCCTTGCGAATCAGGATGTTACCGGGCTTGATATCGCGATGAATCACCGTGCTTGAATGGGCTACATGGAGAGCTTCAGCGATTTTCATCACCAACCAAGCTGTCTGCCGTGCAGACATCGGCAAGCGTTGCTGCTCCAGATAGTCCGCAAGCGATCCATGATCGGCAAATTCCTCGACAATATACGGATACTTCTCGACTTGGCCCGATTGGTTGATCGGAATGATATTCGGATGACTTAAGGACTTACAGGTTCTCGCTTCGCTATCAAACCTTTTACGAGCAACCTCGTTGTCTCTCTTCGATGGCCTTAGGAATTTGACGGCTACCTTGGGATACAAATCGTTTTCCGACGGCTTTGCCTGTCGATCATAGGCCGAATAGATCACACCAAAGGCACCGATTCCAGCAAGCACTGGATTTTGGAATCGGATCAATCCAGGTTGGCTGTTGGCTTGAGTCGTATCCGTAGCCACATAGATCTTATCGAGAAGCTCCAAACATTTCAGGTGGTCCAATTGATCTTCTTCGAGGTTCAACGGATCCGACATGAGCGAAGAAGCCTTTACGAGCCACTAAATAGCTAGGTGGTTTCGGTTGATATAGTCCGGAACCTTCCAGACTGCGCAAACAATGTAATCGATATCGGAGTTGGAAACAACTTTTTTACCACGGAGGCTACCAAGCAAACGTCCACTATGGCTTGAGCTTGGCGATCGCCTCAGGTGGAATGGGACGCACAATCCGAAATCCGGTAAACCAGCTGGAACTGTAGTAGTCCCGCTGAGCCTTGAACGAAAAATTCGTGATCAAGCCATCGGAGATGATCGATCCGCCACGCAGGATATGCCCATTTTTGAAATGGGGATGGGCAGTGATGACCAGCGGGTTGACTAGGATCGGTTCGGCTGGCGTATTCCCGGAAAAATATTTTTCATCGTAATTGTCTAAACACCACTCTTGGACGTTCCCTAACATGTCGTGAAGTCCAAAAGGATTGGGATTTTTGAGGCCTCGCAGTTGCACACCAACAGGAGTGTTCCCCTCCATCCAAACT
>JBJTAQ010000649.1:0-2682 GCA_046090945.1 Pirellula sp. | reverse complement strand
ACTTCGTTGAGCTGGTTTGGTATATCGCTCCCTTTACCGAAGTGCATTTCATCGGGGGTCTGTCCCTTGAATGCCGAATACCGTGCTTGAGCATCCTCCACCACGATTCGATCATGCTATTGGAGAATACGACGTCGACTTGGGCTATGAAGGCAACCATAACACCAGCATAGTTCACTGTGATTCTAGTCGCTGCTAGCTTGCCCTAGATATCTTCGCTTCCGACCTACTCCATAAATAGCGAACTCCTCATGGGTTCTGGCTATGAGCTTGCGTTCTGCTTTGTGGTATTGCTGGTCATTTTCGATCACAGTTTCAACTCAACAACCCCTTGAGTTCGATGAAAGCCTCCCCCCAACCTTTTTTCAAGACTTGGACCAAAACCATGCCTAGTGTTTTGCACGGCCTCCTACGCGATGAATCTTGCAAACTTTTCAAAACGGAAGAAAAGTATGCGGATTCGGCAGATTTTTCTTGACATGATGTTCGCGCTCTTAGAAAACTCAACCCGTGTCGTTTGTTAGCCTCTCGCCCGAAAGAAGCGATCATGCACGCCCGACTCTTGCGATCTTCCGCAAAAAACCCTCTAAAATCGTCAGCCGTTCGTAGAACTCGAATTGCCATTTTTGAAGGTCTTGAAACTAAGCATCTAATGGCAATCGACTCGATCATCGGTGTCGATCCATCTCGAACTCTAGACTTACCTTCTGATTACTCGTCGGCTGAATCGGCTGCTTTGCGGTCTGATATGTCCGATGCTCGAAACCGAGCAACTCTGCTTGCCGATTCGTTCATTCCCAACAGTGGTGACTCAAATGCACCGTATTCGAGCCAACTGATGCAAGTTGGAAATGCCGCCAAGCAATCAGGCACTCTGGATGTGGGTCTTGCGAATCAAGCCGCATGGCAGGATTGGTCCAATTCGATCCGTGCTAATGGTTTGGACTTGGCGGCGGGAAGCTCTCTGCTAGCACTTACCGCTCCGGTTCGACAGTTGAGCTCCGCTTGGTCCACGAATCAAGATAGCGACTCTGTCGATCTTTTTCGAGAAAGCCCCGTATCGAATCGCTCCCGTTCGATAGAGGATGCAGGGGTTTTTGATCCGTCAAAGGTCTGGGTGGGAGCAAATCTCGCCTCTGACAGGCGGACTTTCGCTCTGTTCCAACCCATCTCGACCGGTACCCACGAGAGCCCCGTCGATGTGAGTGGCTTTGTGGGCAGTGGTTCTCGGGGACTTTCCGAAGCACTAAAACTCCCGAAAGCGGATTCCGAATCCGAAGGAACCGAAGAGCCGAGTCCTCTTTCGCTACCGACCGAGGGGCTTCCAGCTTTGGAACTCTCGGGAGTTGGGTTCCGTATCGATCAGTATGTTCCAAGCTTCACAGCCTCAAATACTACTTCGGAATTCGTGGGAGGATTCAATGCGCTGACCACTCCGGAAAATGCGGATTTGACTCTTCCAGGTCTTTCCTGGGTTCATACTGTCTCGCGTATTTGGAATAGCCCCACACAGTGGAGCATCACCGAGACGATCGTTTTGGCGTTCAATGCATCGGTGTCTTCTTCGCTGTCTCAAACGATGCCAAGCGACAACTCTGGAGATCCAGACGAAGAAGGTCGAATCGCCCCTCATTTGACCTCTGGCGGCGGTACCGTTTCGCTCTCCGCTGGTCGCTCTGCGCATTTGATTTTGGTATTGCATGCGGATCGCGGTTTCACCACCGATCCACAAGCAGGGGTTTCATGGTCGGTGCGGTCGTCTTCGCTGGACTCAAGAAACCTGCAAGTGGAAGCATCTGCATCCACCAGCACGACTCCAAATCCCCAGTATACAGACCCGACATGGCTTGCCGACGGTCGAGTCCTAGGGCGAACCGATGATCCAGACGGTCCGGTTCCGGTACCTCGCAACTACACTAGCGGAGCATCGCTTGCCTTCGGAGTAAATGTTCAGGTTTCCTTCGGTGGCTCACTGACCGCCAGCGGAACACCCATCTTGGTGCCAAACTCTCTTGCCGATGGATTCGACATCGAAACGGATCTTACCTACACCAACAATCGCTCAGCTAATCTTGGCATTGGACTTCATTCCAGCGCTGTTTTTCATTCCGGTTCTGGAAACATCGA
This sequence comes from Pirellula sp., assembly GCA_046090945.1. Taxonomy (GTDB): domain Bacteria; phylum Planctomycetota; class Planctomycetia; order Pirellulales; family Pirellulaceae; genus JBKCUI01. The sequence goes on along the minus strand of JBJTAQ010000649.1, from coordinate 555 downwards.
CTCGTTGGTTCCGATTTTGGGCCGATTTGAAAATAGTTCTTTTGCAGGGCTGCGGCTAGGGCCGACCCCAGACAATTCCGATATACCGAGCGATGTCCCTCCGATTCCTGCCCCCACCAGTGGCGTAGGCCACTCGCTGGGTGTTTCAACCAACTCTTCGTCCAATACGCAAACCTCGATGGATCATCGAATTGGGATGAGAGCCAGGTTTGACCCCGACGGCAAGTTAAAAGCCCTCGAAGGCCAAATGCGCAACGAGGCACAAGACCAACTCAGTCAGCAAGGGAGCGACAATCATGCGCTGACCCTCCGTCACCAGGAAGGGGATTCCATCAAAGGCTACTTAAGCGTCATCACCACCGGACGCAATGCGAACGGAAATGTGGTCATCGACGCAGGGAACAAGTTTCAAGCCGAGCTTGGACTGGGCGAAGACCAACAGGCAACGTTCTTACCCGACGAGGTAAAAACCGAGCTAGGGGTCGGAGGCAGTACCGGCGGAGTCAATTTCGAATTTGTTTCTACTTCAGGCTGGGGCCAGGACTCAACGCCGAC
>JBJTAQ010000648.1:0-6373 GCA_046090945.1 Pirellula sp. | reverse complement strand
GTCCATGGTTCCATGACCAAGTCCCTGAGGTCCTCGTCAACATGGGCCATCCAGTCGGAAGCAAAAAGGATCTGATTTTGGCGGGCAATGGGCCCTTCGAAACGAACCATCAAATCCACCCAAGGTGCGTATTTGGGTTTGACTCGAAACTCCGGGTCCGCGCAGTTTTGACTGCCACAGTAAGTGATCCGGTTATCGACGATTAATATCTTGCGGTGGTTGCGCAAATCGACTCGGGTCCAGAGAGGGGCTAGTGGCGTCCTGGCAATCGGCAGCGCTACGGCCGTTCTTGCTCCCGCATCCTGCATAGCTTTCCACAACGGCGAGCGGATGATGCCCCGGGATCCGAGCCCATCGGCCATCACTCGGCAAACAACTCCACGCTTGGCCGCTCTGCAAATTGCATGGGCCATCTTCGTGCCGCTATCATCCGTCAACCAAATATAAAAGTTCAGATGAACATGAGTCTGAGCCGTATCGATATCTCGGATCATCGAATCGATCGCTGAGCGTGAATCCGGCAACAGTTCCCCACTGTTGCCAGCGATAGGTTCGAATCCATTGATCGAATAACCCACCCTAAAAACGTGATCGAAACGGGAATTACCAAGATGCTGGATCTCCCGTACTCCCATCCCGGGAATTTCCTTGGGATTTGGCAATCCTCGGATCGCTCGCTCGACGCGTGCGATCCGAGATCGACCGATACTGACCGAGCCTAGCAAGATATAAGCCACAATGCCTACGATTGGCATGGTCACCAAAACCACGATCCAAGCGACCCTTGAGGATGGATCCCGATGGGGTCGCAACATCGCTTGGACAATCAACGCCCCCTGAAGAGCAAAGTGCAAAAGAACCCCTGCGACAACCATCCAGTGAGGTTCCATGGTCTACCTTTCGGAGGCTATGAACGAGCCAGGGGTGCAAGATCCAACACAGGGGGCATGGGGCAGCCTAGCGCATCGGATATGACTCGCAAGAGTTCGACTTCATTGATCGTCGATCGCTGGTCGTAAACAATGCACGCAGAGAATGCATCTAAAAGACTTCGCTTGGATTTGATATCCACCTGAGCCAAGCGATCGAGTGCGAGATCAAACTGCTTGAGCGTGCATCGGTCGCGATCGACGATCGTCGCATTTTTCTCGTTACCGGATCGCTTGGTGTTCAATGCCTCGAGACCTGCTTGGAAGGAACTCTCAGCATGAACATTTCCACCGACATGAGCCAGCGTCGATAGCACCTGAACGAAGGAGTCCTGAAGTTGGTCTAGTCGCATCGAAGTGACTTCAGTCGCCGGTTGTCTGAGGATAATTCTTCGGGTGATAAAGCGTTGCAGTGCATATTCGAAGATCGTCCAGCGGCGATCGGCATCGATGAGCCTGCGCGCCATGGTGCGAAAAGCTCCTGTTTGAGAGTCGGAGAGTTGGTCGAGCGCTGGCAGAGCCATGCAAGCTAGAGGCAGACGCTGCTCGACCAAAAGTGCGTCAGTTTTCGGAAGCAGTTTCACGGTATGCTCGGCAATCCCCTTGGGTGCTGCTTTGGCTAGCAGTTGAATCTGAACGGATCGTACGCTGTCCGATTCCGGGGCGCAAAGCAGTGCGTAGATGATTGCCATCGCTCCAAAAGGCTCATGAACTTCCCGCAGTAGGACGGGGTCGGTTTCACCCATGAGCCGGTTCGCTTGCTGGATGTGCTCGTCCTCCGGATTGCCAATATGATCGATCGCATCCTTAGGGTTGACCTCGAAATGCTGTACCCCGGCCACAGCGGCTTGGTGGGCCGAATCGCTCGCGGCGGCTTTGCGTTGGAAGCCTAGTGTTCGGGGGTCGACAATATCGCTTTCGGAATGGTGAGCGATGGCCGTCGCCTCGAATTTGCCATTGAACGTCGGCTCGATCCGCTGGATGCGTTTTGCCAAAGGGGGATGCGTCGCAAAAAACTGCGAAGCTAATCCTTGGGAAAAAAATAGGTGCGAAGCTTCCTTGGCATAGGTTGCTCGGACTATCGATTTGTTCTTCCAGCCACCGATGCGTTTCAAAGCCCCAGCGATCCCGAGCGGATTACGGGTGAACTGCACCGCCGACGCATCGGCCAAAAACTCTCGTTGCCGAGACACCGCCGCTTGGATCAGCCCAGCAAAAAACACACCCGTATACCCAATTCCCAAGAGCATGGCACCAAACACGAACATCGCAATGACAATTGCAGCAGCACCCTTGGCATCATCGTCTTTGCCGGAGGATCGGACGGGAATTTGCGAAGCAATCCGAAACAGCCCATAGCCGATCATTGCGATCAGAAGAATTCCGTGCAGCAGCCCCATCAATCGGATATTGAGCTTCATGTCTCCATTTAAAATGTGGCTGAACTCATGCGCGATCACCCCTTGAAGCTCCTCGCGAGAGAGGGTTTCGATGCAACCACGCGTCACCCCTACGACGGCATTTTGCGGCGATGTGCCAGCAGCGAATGCATTAATGCCATGTTCGTTCTGCATCACATACACAGGAGGTACCGGAGTGCCCGAGGCCAGCGCCATCTCCTCGACAACGTTGAGCAAAATCCGCTCTTCGAGGTCTCGCGTGTTGGGCTGCACTTTGATGCCACCGAGTTGCACGGCGACAGACGAACCGTCACCCGAGAGCATCCAGGTTTGATACAAACTGCCAGCGGCGATGACTCCACCGACTGAAAGAACAACCCCGATGAGCAATTGCGGATGAAATGCCAGTATGTCGATCGGTTGCGACTTGTTTGCCGAGCTGTATCCTAGAACTAGCATTAGTGCAAAGTAGACCGTCGCCATGATCACCAAGACGGTGATCAGGAAATAGAAAACCAGCAAACCGGTATTTCTGCGTGCGCGATCTTGATGGGCAAAAAAATCCACGATGTCCCTTTACCACCCAATGGTTTCTAGAATGAAACCTTGACCGGTTCTCGTTCTTGGGGTTCGCTCAGTTCCCACAGCGCTGCGCGTTGGAAATTTCCAAAGCTGGCGACAAAATTGCTCGGGATAGTCTCCGTTGCGGTGTTGTAAGTCGTGACGGCATCGTTGAAGGCCTGCCGAGCAAAAGAGATTTTGTTCTCTGTGCTAGTCAACTCTTCTTGTAAGGCGAGCATGTTCTGGTTGGCCTTGAGATCTGGATAAGCTTCCGCGAGGCCGATGAAACGATTGAGAGAACCTGCAAGTGCAACCTCAGCGGTCGACAAATCCTTGATCGCCGCAGGATCCCCAGGATTTGCGGCAGCTTTTTGTCCTGCAGCCATCGCCGTGTTTCGAGCCTTGATAACCGCTTCGAGCGTCTCGCGCTCGTGCTTCATGAATCCCTTGGCCGTCTCGACGAGATTAGGTATCAAGTCATAACGGCGTTTGAGTTGTACGTCGATCTGAGAGTAGGCGTTTTGAAATCGGTTTCTTAATGTCACTAGATTGTTGTAGAGGCTAAGCAAATAAAACAAAAACAAGATCGCTAGCCCGCCTGCGATCAGCAAACCCATCATTACCCCGCCCATGTTTGTTCGTTTCCTTGTCTATTCAAGAACCTACAGAAAAATCAACGATCCCCGAAGAACGTCGGATTACTAATTCTAACCTCCATTGTTCGCTTGGAGTCCAAATGCACTTTTACTAGGCCGTATTCCCCGAAGATTTAGTCGTCAAAATCGGGGTTACAGGTTTTTTTACACCTCGCCAAGCGAATAGTTTCGAATCTCGACTGGGAGATTCCGCCGAGGACCGCTTAGACTTTCAGGTAGATTTTCTGCCGCTGGAGGCTGCGCAAAAACAGCCAATTGATGACGCAGAATAGGAGTAGTCCCGTGTAGGCATACCAGATCGGAGAGTCTTTGGGAAAGAAAGGTTGCACGGCGTTGGAGACTAAATCATGCAGGACGTAGGCGGCTAGGGCATTGACGCCAAATGTTTTGAACAGGGGCACCTGCAGCGAAAAGATATCGCATAGGACATAGAACAGTACGAAGACCGCCAGCGAGAACCCGGCCGCGAAAGTCAGGTACGATAAGGTCCCGGCACGCTGGCTCATCATCCAATAATTCCACTGCCTCTCAGACCGACCTGGTGGCTTGACGAAAGGTGGTTCGGCAAGCCATGCACTCGGAGAATTGGTTTTGACCTTTGTTTTTATTCGTGCGCGATCGGGGACTACCGGGTCTTCGGGAATCTTATCCAGCATCTGGGCTTGGGCCCCATTTGCTGCTACGTCATAAAAACGGGTCCCACACGAGAAAGCATAACCCAGAATCATCAGCAAGCTGGCCGTCCAAATCGACCAGACAATCGCTCGTCCGGGTTGAATCGGCTTGCCCTGCGGATCTTTGCTTGGAACGAACCAATCGCAAGCGAAAGTCCCCAAAAGTGCGGGGATGGCCCACGTCAGAAAGCCCAATGGCCCGCCGTCGATCGCATTTGGATTGGTATTGCACCAAGTGAAATTGAAAAGATAGGAGAGGACCACGTGGAGTAGCGCCGACCCGATTAGCCAAGCCAAGCGAATCGATATCGGTCGGTGGATTACCGGAACGATCCACAAGGATGTCACCGCAATGTGCATCAAGGTCTGGAACCACTGCCGCTTGAGTGGCTCTTGGATCGCTCCCCAAAAGCCGATCTCCTTGAGCTGCTCCCAGTTGGCAGCTCTAGGCGAAACGTTGTAGACCACGAACGCAACCAAGGCTAATCCCAAGAGTCGTCGGATCACACGACCATAGGATTGCAGAGCGCTGCCGGCTTGGAGTTGCCGTCCAACGGTCAGCCGCAGAGAGAATCCTACAGCAAAGAGAAACTGCGGCATGATCGTGTCGGCGTAGCTGCAATAATCATTCGTATGCTTGAGCACCTGCGGGCAAGCCTGATAGCCGCCAAAATAATTGACGATCAACATGCCCAGAACGGTGTAACCCCGGAATTGATCGAGCGAAACTAGCCGGCCGGATGGGGCACTGCCCTGTACCGATGATGGATCGGCAGACGAATCGGTATTCAAAGCAATGGTTCCTAGCTATAGTCCGAGTTTCGAGTGGGGACTGGGTTGTACGCCGTCACGCGAAAGCTTACTCGATCTGAGTCAAATTATCCTTAAATTTACCGTGCTGGGTCGACCTTCAACTCGAAATAGTTCTTTTTGCCCGACTCCACGGTCACAGAAAGCGGACTATTAACGGCGTCGAAATACTTGGTGTCGATCCGACTTTTTTTACCGTCGGATTTGTCCACCCAAGCTCCCCCTTCATCCAAGTAATCGTCTTTGGTAGGCCAGGTGTCCCGAAGGCAGACCTTCTGCTCACCAACGACGACCCCTTTCCTTGAAGATCCGTCATCGATCTTGAGTTCAAATTTACCCTCGGCATCGGTTTTCCCATAGGATCTCGGGCCATTCTTGGACCAGAACTCCACATGAATTAAATCCATCGGTTTACCATCCATGATGACCACTCCCGAGACTTCTGTCACACTGACTTTCGAGCCGCAGCCAATCATCATGGAGATCACACAAACCAAAACTATCCAAAACTTTGCACAATCCTTTTCAAGGGAACTCTTGCGGATGATCGGATAGGAGAGAATGTTCCGGAGCATAGGAGGTCCTAATCGATTGAAAAAATGACCGAGTTCGGTGCAGACTGAAGCGGCACCGGTAGAAAACACTAAATAATGATTGGAAACAGATTGGATTCAGGCCGGCCCTGAGCCTACCCACAACAGAAAATCGCTAGCAGGAAGTCTCCCTGCTAGCGATGGTTGCTTAGAGTTTGAAGTTTTAAAGGGATCAGTCAGGCATAGTCACGACTTCAGAGCCCGCTCGTGTGCCCATAGCATTGAAGGTGATCGCATCAATTGTCTCGCTGACGAAGCGAACGGATCCGTCCGCCATAGTGAATTGCGCACCACCTCCATGGAGACTTCCGAACGCATTGATTCGGTCGTCATAGCGAATGGGGTCTCGGTACTCGATGCAATCGCGGATCCGATAGTTGATGGGTACACCAGTGCCCAAGAAGACATTTCCCTCGGCACCGAACCATACCCAACCCCAGTTTCCAATCTTGGTCGTGCTCCATCCGGTCTCGGGGCCGCAGCGGTCAAAAACAGGATCAAAGTAAGCTCTTTCTCCCATCAGGATAGTATTGCTAAGCCCGTCGGTTACCGAGTTGAGTTTGCGAGCAACGTTGCGGGTGAAAATACCATCCGATCGAGCTTGGCTGGCTGAACTTGCAGATCCTGGTGGACGAGGATAATCCGTGCCGGGACCAAACGGGTTCCAAAGGCTCGGTAGAGTGTTGCTGAAACCGGGATATCCTCGACGTCCAGCACAAGCAAAGTAATCCCCTCGTGCGTAACCACCGC
>JBJTAQ010000647.1:0-1362 GCA_046090945.1 Pirellula sp. | reverse complement strand
CCAACGCCGACGACGCTTGGGTTGGATCGCTTGCTCTGCGGGTCTTGCTCCACCGTCACCGACGATCATGGTGTCGGCACCTTTGCCATCGGTGCCGAACTCGAATCCGAGGAGACTTGGGGTCGAAGATGCCTCGATGAGAGTCGCCGCAGCCGCGTCGCTGAAGATCGGTCTCAAGGCGCGATCGTCTTGATCTACATACTTGGTATAAGTCTCTGCGGTGACCAAAAGGATTCTTTTGCATTGACCGCTCGCGATGAGTCCTTCGGCAAGCCCCAGTCCATAAACAAATCCGGAGCAGCCGAGGTTGAAATCCAAAGCTCCGGTGTTGGTCCGCATACCGAGGCGGTCTTGAAGCAGGCAAGCGGTCGTCGGCAGGGGATAGTCCGGGGACTGCGTGCAGAGCATTAGATAGTCGATCGATGCTGGGTCAATGCGATGCTCTGAGAATAGTTTCTGACAAGCCTGATAAGCAAGATCCGATGCGGTCTGGTCAGGATCAGCGATGTAGCGGCACTCAATCCCGGTCTTTTCGAGAAGTTCTTTAACATGCCATTCCGGGTGCTCAGCTTCCCAAACCTCTGACGTTTCCATGCGGTTGGGAAAGTGGACGGCAATCGGACCGATCTGAGCGTAAGGCACGGAGGGGGGAACTCGCGAGAGGCTAATGAAGAGGTCAGAAAATCTGCGCTGTGTCTCGCAGGAAATCGATAGTAAGATATTAGCAAGGGGAATCCGAGATGGAAAGCCCGAAAGGAGTTTGCAATGGATACCGGTTGGAAGCAGATTTTGGCGATCGTTAGGCCTCATTTGGTCGAATCATTGCTCAACGGGCTGAAATTCGCTCCGATCGAATCGCTCTTGATCAAGGAGGTCAAAGGCTTTGGCCGCCAAAAGAACTTGCTCGACCAGTACTCAGGCAACGAATTCGGGCTGGCATTCTTGCCCAAAGTCGAGCTCTCGATTTGGGTCGATGCCCTAAGAGTCGACGAGGTCCTCGATATCATCGAATCGACTTGCAAGACTGGGCGGATGGGGGATGGGAAAATCCTGGTACTTTCAAGTCCCAGCCCCCCGGGACTCCTCTAACCATGGGGAAGCAAATCAGAGGGCGATACTCTGGCATCGGGCGATCGATTGCATGGAATTCGGATCAACGATCCGTCCTTGCCTAATACATAAATCCAGTCTTCCTCGGGTGATAGTTTTACCGTCGTCGGATGCTTGGTTGGCAACGGCAATTCGATCGTCATCTGTAAAAGGTTTGCATCAAACATTCGAAGATATCCGTCTTGGCTGACGCATACGATCGTATCGAGGTCCTTCGACCATGCTAAGTCACTGATTGGGCTACCGGGAGTG
>JBJTAQ010000646.1:0-6310 GCA_046090945.1 Pirellula sp. | reverse complement strand
GCCTGCTGGGATGCCTGCGGGGATGCCTGCGGGATCTGGCGCTGCATATCGACCCGGTAGCGTAAATCGCAATACGGGTTATGACTTCTCGGGTCAATCGCAAGTACGCTAAATTGAGCGCGCTGGCTCGTTGCTGGATATGGATCTTGTTTCTATCCCTGGGGCTATCGGGTTGTTCGACACCCGTGGCCAAGGGGCTCAATGAGAATTCGTTGGTTGGGTATCTCAAGAGTGGTCGAGGGGATTTAACTCCCGAAGGGCTTGCCATGAAGCCCTGGCGCGCCGACCTGATGATCCTACCCTATGTCGAATTTGAGGGTGAAACGATCACCATTCGCAACGTCCGGAATTGCCGTTACCGAAGTGAATCGGACTATGATGTCCGCCATTACGATCTGAGATTTCGCTTGTCGGATGTTCGGACAATCGATTTTATCATCGTACCTTTTAAGGAATCGTCGCTCCTAGCCCATACGATGTTGAGTTTTGGGCTGGCCGACGGAAGGCATTTTGTGGTGTCGGTCGAAGCGAGGCTCGAGGAAGACCAGGACTACTCTGCAGTGGCTGGTACGGGACGGCGATTCCCGTTGACCTACATCGTCGCCGATGAACGCGACGTGATTTTGCTTAGAACCCTGGTCCGCGATGTCGAGGTGTATCTTTATCCGGGACGGGCCGAACCGCAGCAGATCCAGGATCTGCTGGTCGATATGCTCGCTAGGGTAAACAAACTTCATCGCGAGCCGGAGTATTACGATACGCTTACCAACAACTGCACCACGAATCTGGTCGATCATGTCAACAAATTGCGACCGGGCCGAATTCCAAGCGATTGGCGAGTTTTGCTTCCCGGACACTCCGATCGCCTCGCTTATGAGCTTGGACTGCTCGAAATCCAGGGACCTTTCGAGTATGCTCGAAGCATGTCCAAGATCAATCAACTCGCCGGAGCTTATGCCGACGATCCTGAGTTTTCGAAGAGGATCCGCCGCCAGTAGGTTTCAAGTAGGGCTTTCCTAGCAGGTGTTATGGATTACGATCAAGCGAACTTTCACAAAGAAAAGAGCCTGCGGGATCGATGGAAAGACTCCAGTCGTAGCGACCTGGAGGCTTGGCAGCTAGATCGCCTGAACCGTCTGCTTGCGAAAGTACTCCCCGAGAACGCTTTCTATCGCCAGCATTACCAGCGCGATCGGATCGAGCTCAGCTCGCTTTCTGAACTTGGGCAACTTCCACTGTTGAGCAAATCCGATTGGATTAGCGATGATGCGACCGGTGTGGCCAAGCATCACAGCTATGGAACGCAGGCCTATCGGCGTTATCATCGGACCAGTGGTACGCGCGGTCGCCCGATGGTGATTCTCGATACGCAGTCGGATTGGCAATGGTGGATCGACGCTTGGCAGTACGTTTTGGATGCTTGTCAGATCACCTCGAACGATCGGGTGCTGATGGCCTTTTCGTTCGGACCATTCATTGGGTTTTGGAGTGCCCACGATGCATGTTTGCATCGAAATTGCATGGTCATTCCATCGGGGGGTATGTCCAGCGAAGCCAGGATCGATTTGATTCGCGCATCGAACCCGACGGTTCTGTTCAGTACCCCCAGTTATGCGATCCACTTAGGACAGCTTGCCAATTCGATCGGTAAGGGGCTTGCCGGTGGCTCGATTCGCTGCGTGTTTGTAGCCGGAGAGCCCGGGGGTAGTGTGCCGAGCGTGCGACATGCGATTCAGGAACTTTACAGTGCACAGGTGATGGATCATGCCGGGGCCACTGAAATCGGGCCTTGGGGGTTCGGCAGTCGCGATGGAAAAGCGTTGCATGTGATCGAGACAGAGTTCATCGCCGAATACCTGCCTGTCGCGCCGCATCAAGCAGGTTTGTCTGGTTCGTCACCTCGGGAACTAGTGCTCACGAGTCTGGGCCGGCTCGGAGCACCTGTGATTCGCTATCGCACCGGGGACTTGGTCAGCCCCCGGTTGCCACAAAGTGCCCAGGAGCAGCAAAGCTGGGGGACTCCCTTCGTGAGGCTCGAACAAGGGATCCTTGGGCGGCTCGACGGAATGATCGTCGTGCGAGGAGTGAACATTTTCCCTTCGAGCATCGAGGCGATTGTCAGGGAATATCCGAGCATCGGCGAATACCGACTAGTGCTCAGTCGCTCAGGAGCCTTGGACGAGTTGCACTTAGAGATCGAGGATCGAGAGAGCTCTGAAGAATCCCTCTCAAAGGAGCTTTTGAGTCGCTTGCAATTGCGAGTTGGAGTCCGAAAGGTTCCCGAGGGAAGTTTGCCCAGGATCGAGGGGAAATCCAGGCGTGTACTCGATTTGCGATGATTCATTCGCAATCATGTTTTCCGATCAGCCTCTGTTGCAAAGCGAGTTTAGTAACCCGTAAAGGGACTTTGGGGCAGACTTGTTGCAATTACCCGCACCGGGGCTCGTTCGCCCCCCTAGAACGTCTCGGGTTCTCACCGAGTTCTAACCCCCAACGGGCCGATCGAGTTGTGATTGAAGCGATCCATTGGGGTCGTTATATTCTGCCTGTCTAAGTTGTGACTTGCATTGCAACTTGGTTTTTATCCTCTTTATTTCTGTGTTGGAGAATGCTTCCGTGGTGACTCGAATCGCAATCAATGGCTTTGGACGTATCGGTCGACTGACGTTTCGAAATTTGATGGCGCGTTCCAATGAATTTGAAGTCGTTGCGATCAATGATTTGACCGACAACCAAATGTTGGCAACCTTGCTCAAATACGACAGCGTTCACGGTCGCTATGACGGAACGGTCAGCTACGACGACAAGCACTTGATTGTTAACGGCAAGAAAATCCTGGCGTTGGCTGAAAAGGATCCTGCCAAGTTGCCTTGGAAGGACAACAACGTCGACATCGTCATCGAGAGCACCGGGTTCTTTACCGGTCGAGCCAAGGACGGAAAGCCCGGATATGACTCCCACCTCGCCGCCGGTTGCAAGCGAGTGGTTTTGAGCGCACCGGCCAAGGATGGTGCCGACCTGACTTGTGTTCTTGGGGTCAATGATCACAAACTGTCGAAGGATTTGTTGTGCATCTCGAACGCATCTTGCACGACAAACTGCTTGGCACCTGTCGCCAAAGTCCTGCATGAGACATTTGGTATCGAAAGCGGCCTGATGACCACCGTGCATGCTTATACCAACGATCAAAAAGTCCAAGACTTGCCTCACGCCGATGCTTATCGAGCACGAGCTGCCGCTCTAAACATCATTCCAACATCGACCGGTGCGGCCTCGGCCGTCGGTTTGGTCATCCCAGAGCTCAAGGGCAAGCTTACGGGTATCGCCATGCGAGTTCCAGTTGCGACCGGTTCGGTGGTTGACTTGACCGCAAACCTTAAGGTAGAGACGACTGTCGCTCAGATCAATGCGGCGATTAAGGCGGCTGCCGAGGGGCCTCTCAAGGGGATCCTCTGTTACACCGAGGATCCAATCGTTTCGAGCGACATCATCGACGATCCACACAGCAGCATTTTCGCTGCCGACTTTACCCAGGTTCTTGGGGATAAAGGCAAAATGGTCAAGGTGGTCTCTTGGTACGATAACGAATGGGGATACAGCTGCCGCACGGCCGATCTGTGTTCAAGGTTGGCCAAGTACCTGTAAACCTGATAATGCAATCCGGTAATCCCTATCCGACGGTCAGAACTACATTCCTTTCCCAAACGAGATTCGTCGGCTTCGACTTTTAAAAAGATCTTTCATTTTTTGATCGGATCTGAGTTCGAGCCGGCCCCAAGGGTTATGGATCGGAGATCCCGGGAAAATCTTAGAATCTGGGATCTTCTGAACTTTGAATGATTGGCCATCAGGTAGTGCAATCGAGTCCCCTTGGCCATAAGCTTGACCCTCGGTAGCGGTCTTGAAGATTAAATCGATCATCACCGAATCTTCGGGCTCTAAGATCGTCGTTGGCAAACTTAAGTCGGGTTGGCCGATCGTCTGCATCCCGACCGTGAAGGTTTCTTTCTTGGAACGAATGATGTTGACAAAGCCGAATGTCACTGCGTCGATATCGCTTACACCAGCCATTTTTTGCCATATCGATGCCCCAAAGGAGAGTGCTGAGTTGTCGATGAAGACCCCTGCGCCACCCGCGTCTAAGATGGGTAATGCGCTTCGCATCATGGCAGAAGCTCTCTCCATAGATCCTCCCGGCCCAACCAAACAGACTTGGTGTCGGTAGTTTCCAAGCCCCTCGGCCTCTGGTTCGGTCATCGGTGTTCGACAACTGTTTCGAAAGACTTCCACGAACTGCCCGTCCCTGGGCCTGACGAAGATCTCGACTTGGGACCCATCGGCCAAAATCAACGTGTTTCCTGAGATTTTGTGGTCGCTCGAGACGGCTTGGGTGAACTCTTCTTGGCTGGCCCAGGTCCCTGGGATTCGCAAAGCGATTTTAATAGGATGGTTCGTCATATCTGCTTCTCCCCATAGAAAATGATCGTTCCGCTGTGTGTTCCTCCCATTCTACCGATAAGGGGCCTGCGGCATGTGTTTTTGGTTCAAAGTTTTTTATCGAGCTGTTAGTCCCTGAGGGTACGTGCAGCGGTTTGCCGGACCGTTTTGCTGCAAGAGCATTACCTGTGCCCTTTCCATCGCATCGTCGGGACAGGCATCATCGCTCTGAAAAAATCTAACTCCTGGCGGTGGAAATCCCCGAATACCTTTGGTGGCATGACCAAGATATCGTAATAGAGCGAATCGGTTAGACACTGATAAAACAGTAGGTTCTCAATTGAAGAAAGATCGCCAAGTGAGAAATTTCCGATGAGAGCACCTCGATTGGTGTAGATCAAGCAGTCTTGGTAGTCAGCTTGGGCAAAGCTGCTGAGTGTGCTCAGGACATCTTGGGGGTAGTTCGGGTTGCCGAACGGAGCGCATTCGAATAGGACGATCGGTTGCCGGTCTTGGATCAAGCGTCTGGCACCGGCAAGGACTTGGAAGTCGTGGCCGTCAGTGTCGACTTTGAGAATGTCGGCCTGCTGCGCAAACGCATGTTCCACAAGGATGTCGTCTAGAGTGCGGCTCTGCATCGCCAAGCCGTCGGTCGAAGGGACCAGCGAGGCCGTCCCGTTTTTTTCTTGGATCCTGAAGGTGCCTTGCAAGGATTCGCTCGAGCACAGGTCGCTGATGATGGTGACGTTGGGGTTCGATCCCCAATTGGCTTGGAGGAACTTGCGAAAATGAGGATCTGGTTCGATCGCCAGGAAACGGTCGCAAGGGTCGGTGTAGAAAGCCGCGATCGTATCACCGATATTGGCCCCCACGTCGATCACCGTTAGGCTTTGCGAGTCTCGTTTGACGAACTGACTGAGCCGTTGGGGCAAGCGGTCGTAAAGGGGCAAGTCGGCCAGATAGCCCGGCAGAGAGTGCGAAAGAGGCAACTGCATATTCCGGCCGTGGATACCTAGCGAGCAAGCGGGGTCGCCAAGGGCGTAGATCAACAGTTTTCGTGGTAGAGACCAGAATTTACGTACCAGCCGACCTGAATGGACGAAACGTTGACCGATGAAACTTGCTAGGTTCATTGAAAGTCCGTTTGTGATCGCCTATCCTTGGGGTGACTCCGGTCCAGCGAGGGACCCTACAAGTTCTCGCCAGGAGGGATTTTAGCAAAGTTCCTTGAGGTGTCGCTGTGGTGTCGCCGAGTTAACACTGCGGTCGTACCCAAGTGTTCAGGCGAGGCAGGAGCAAGGGGCGACGAATCTTGGGTAACGAGTTTGCGAATGATTTCAACGAAGATGCAGTCAGAGTATTTGTCAGCAATTTCGGTAGCGTTAGGCGGAGCGGTTGGAAGTGCGATCCGGTATGGCGTGGGCCGGTTGTGGAGTTGGAGTCAGCCCGGAGCCGGTTCCATGATGGCCACCGGAGCGGTAAACCTTGCGGGGGCCTTTTTACTGGGTGTTGTCGTATCAAGTTTTTCAGCGAACCCTAAAGGAAGTGTTTGGGTCTTGCTTTTGGGGGTTGGATTTTGTGGAGGTTTGACCACTTTTTCAACTCTGGCTATGGAATTAGCCGACCTCATGCATGCCCGACGATTTTGGGGTGTAGTAGGATATGGGATAGGCAGCCTTCTGCTGGGATTGCTTGCTTTTTTGGCGGGCGTCTGGGTGGTGGGCAAGAGTTAGGCTTGAAAAAACCGGCTTTAGCGAGTAGATTTCTGGACCTAGCGAGCAAATTCCCCTGTAGCTCAGTCGGCAGAGCAGCGGACTGTTAATCCGCGTGTCGGTGGTTCGAGCCCACCCGGGGGAGCTTTCCAATCCTCGGC
>JBJTAQ010000645.1:0-4814 GCA_046090945.1 Pirellula sp. | reverse complement strand
GCTGCCGATTCTGTGCCATCACCCTATCTGGAGTGCCAGCAACCCACCCCAAGGAGCTCAGCGCACCGAGCACGCCAAGTAAACCGCGGCGAAAGATTTTTCGAACTCGAACTAAAACAGAGGCTTTTGAAAGCGGATTATTCTTCATACCCAGCATTCCCTTGTTGGTCGATGCGCATTTCGACTCGGTCCGCGATTTGGATCCAAAAAACCTGGTTATCGGCTCGGAATAATGTACCGAATCAATCACAGCTTGAGAAACCCCGGGCCTCCGAGCCCTTCTCGCCTCGGATAGCTTCGGTATCCCCCCCTGGGCCTCCTGAAGGGAATCCCCCAAGGGCTTATCCCTTAACAGTACAGGCCACAAAGTCGGCAAAGTTTAACAGCAAAGTGGTGCAAGGGAACTTTTCTGCTCCCAAAAACGGTTCAGTCGGTACAATGAGAGTTCGGATTTTCCCGGGAATCTTGGATTCACTTTTCAGCTCTGGATCGGCTTCATGCGTATCTTGGTCACCGGTGGGGGTGGGTTTATCGGCTCGCACCTCACCGAATTTTTTCTGGCTCGTGGGGACCAAGTGGTCGTCGTCGATGACTTTAGCACCGGCAGTCGTAAGAACCTTGAGCATTTGGAATCGAACCCGAACCTGCGAGTGATCTGTTCGGATTTGGGCAGAACTGCTTGTGTCCAAGAGGCGTGCTACGGGGTGGATGCCGTGTACCATCTTGCCGCGGCCGTCGGAGTGGCTTTGATTGCCAAACAACCGACTCAGACGATCCACCGAAATATCTATCCCACACAGTTACTGTTGGAGGAACTACGGCGCCACCATTTGGCTGGCAAACCGATCCCTCTGTTTCTAGCTAGTACCAGCGAGGTCTACGGAAAAAACCCTAAGCCGATCTGGAACGAGTCGGACGATTTGGTTTTTGGTCCCACGACCAAGCCGCGATGGAGCTATGGGGCAAGCAAGGCGATCGATGAGTTCTTGTGCATGGCCTGCGTTCGAGAGCATCAAATGCAAATCGTCATTGGACGCTTCTTCAACGTCGTCGGACCGCGGCAAACCGGTGCCTATGGGATGGTTCTCCCCAGGTTCGTCGAGGCAGCGATGCAAGGCCATAGCTTAATGGTACACGATGATGGTCAACAGACGCGATGTTTCGCGCATGTGAACGATGTGGTCTATGCCGTGACTCAACTGATGCATAACCCAACTTGTTACGGTCGGATTTACAACATTGGGTCCGATACACCCGTTTCGATTCTCGATGTGGCGCAGCAAGTCATCTCGATCGTTAATCCGAAGGCCACGCTCAAGTTTCAATCCTACTCGGAAGCTTACGATGAGGATTTCGAAGACATCCGACGACGGGTCCCGGACCTGAGTCGTCTCAAGAGTGCGATCGATTACACTCCAAGGTATCAACTAGCCGACATCATTCGCGACGTATGGAAAGACAAACAACGCAGCATGGGTTAAGCATGTACAAGTCGCTCTCCTCTTGCCGAAAACCCCTAATACTTGCTTGGTTCGCGTTCGTTCTTGGAAATTGGACAGGTTGCTCCAACCCTAAGGACACGTCGGGGACGAAACTGGAAAACGATAACAACAGGAATGTTTCAAGCCAGCAGATCGCCGAGTCAAGTGCTGCACCTGCATTGCCGGCCGAGTCCTTTGAGGAGCGGCTCGATCGAGCCGAAAAGCTCTTTGCCGACAGGAAACTAGAAGAGGCTTGGACGGCTGCCAAAGAGTTGCTTATCCAAGACCCCGATTCGACCCGAGCGATCTTTATCGCCGCCCAAATCATGGCCGCTCGGAACAACCTTTCAGGTGCGATTCAATTGATCTCCAAAATCGATCCGGCAGATCCCAAAGCCGGACCGGCGGCAACCGGCCAGCTTTCGGAGTGGCTTGCGCAAAAAGGAGATCTACCGAATGCCGAAGCCAAACTTCGCGGCTTGTTGAAACAATATCCAACCGCAACGCCTGCACTGAGATTGCTCTCTGCCATCCTTCATGCTCAAGGCCGCCGCTGGGATGCGGGGAAAGTGCTCGATCGCATCGTTCGTTTAGGCGACTTCAAAACACCTGATTTGATGAGCTTGGTGGACCTTCGTGAACCGAGCGACGAAGTCGAACTCCGCACCGCCTTCGAGCAGTTCGCTCCCGAGAACCCTATGAGTCAGCTCGGTGAAATCCGACTTCTGTTATATGCCGACCGATGGAAGGACTGTGTCGATCGTTTGGAGAGCTGTACAAAAAAGCAGCCACAGCAACTCGAGCCATGGATCTGGTACGGCGAAGCATTGCTCGAAACTGGGAAATTCGAGGCGATGCAGGGGTGGCTCAAGAGTCCGCCCGAGGGCCATACCCGTCACCCGGAGTACTGGTACATCGCTGGCCGATACTGGATGCTGCAATCGAAATGGGATTCCGCCGCGCGTTGCTTTGCTCAAGCCATCGAGCTCGATCGCCGGCATGTCGGTGTCATTCAGTCCCTCTCGGAATGCTTGATGGAGCTCAAAGAGCCTAAGCTGGCTTTCGAAGTCCGCGAACAATCCGGCAAACTGGTTCGAATCAAGGACCTTACCAATCAAATCCAACGTGGGCTAGCCAAGGATCAAGCCTACTTTGAAATCGCAAAACTATATGATGAACTCGGCGACCCAGTCCTCGCGTTCGGTTGGGAAGCAATCGCCTTAGCGCAGAGCAAACAACCCTTCCCGCAACGTCTGATCGACTTGCAAAAAGAACTTCAAAGCAACAAAACACTCGTCTCGCCTCTGCTAGAAAAACTCCCAGTCCAATCCTGGCCGATGCCAGACGGCCAAGAGATCCTGTTCGATGAGAAAATGGCGAAGGCTGCGGATAACCCAAGTAGCAGCTCTCCGGCCATTCGGCTCGAAGATGTCGCCCAAAACTTGGGGCTCGATGCTCGATACGATAATGGGTCCAAGGGGAACAAGCATTGGACAACACTCGAAGGCCTAGGGGGTGGCGTTTCAGCCATCGATTACGATAGGGATGGATGGCCGGATCTGTTCTACTCTCAAGCAGGTGATTCGCCACTGAACGGGAATCCGGAGTACCTCTCCAAGCAGTTGTTTCGATCGACTCAAGGGACTCGTTTTTCAAAGGTCGAGCAACAAGCCTGCGTCGGGGATCTTGGATACGGACAAGGCACCGGAGTTGCAGACATCGACCAAGATGGCTTCGACGATCTGCTGATCGCAAACCTAGGTCAGATCCATTGGTACCGCAATCAAGGAGATGGAACCTTTGAGAATGTGCCATTGCCTCAAGCAGCCGCGCCTTCGATCTGGAACAGCGCCATTCAAGCAGCCGATCTTAACGGGGATTCGCTTCCGGACATCGTGCAATGCGCCTACATCGATGGCGATGATTTTATGACACGCAAATGTCCGACGCCATCAAGTCCCGAATCGGTGTTTTGCCACCCCAAGCGATTCACTCCCGGGAAGACGAGGATACTATGGAGCCAGGGAGACGGAAGTTTCCAATTGGCCGATAGTGAATTGCTCGAATCACTCGTTGACGGATACGCTTTGGGTGCATTGATCACCAACATCGATCAGCAATTAGGCAACGATGTATTTTTTGCCAACGATGTTTCTCCAAACCACCTCCTCTTGAGCACGCCAGGAGAAAACCAAAAAACGACCTTGAACGAGTGTGCGATTCGCTCTGGCGTTGCAGTCGACCTGCTGGGAAGAGCCCAAGCGTCTATGGGGATCGCTAGCGGCGATCAAGACCGCGATGGCTTGCTCGATCTGATTGTCACCAATTTTCGCTACGAGGTCAGCACGCTCTACAAGCAGACTCTTCCAGGGCTATTCACCGATGCGACTCGCACCGCCAAACTTGGAGAGCCGACCCTCGAGTGGCTCAGTTTCGGATGCCAACTGAGCGATTTGGATAACGACGGGTGGCTCGATTTCGTCGCGGTCAATGGGCATATCGATTTCCTAGATCCCTGGCAGATGCCACCGCAGGTACTTCAAAATAACAAGGGGAAGTTTCAATGGCTTCGCTCGCCCAGCCCCGGCAAGTATTTTGATACCGATAACGTTGGGAGATCGCTGGTCGTCTTGGATTTCAATCGCGATGGTCGAGTCGACTTCGCGGTCACTCACCTGGATCGCCCGACAGCCCTACTTGCCAATAGCACGCAGAGCTCGAACCACTTTCTCCAACTCGAACTCGTGGGCACCAAGTCCGAGCGTAATGCAACCGGTGCAATCGTGCGTGCTACCCAAGGTGCGGAGACTTGGGTCTGCAGCGCCAGCGTAGGTGATGGCTATTATGGAACCAATCAACGACTGATCCACCTGGGGCTTGGTCCAATCGATCGGCTTGATCGTGTCGAAGTCATTTGGCCTAGCGGTCAAACTCAGGTCATTGAGAATCTACAAGCCGATCGACGGTATCGGTGGATCGAGGATTTTCAGCCGCATGGGGTGGAACTACTTGGTTCGAATTGAGCTCGATGCGCAGGGCAAGCAGCTCAGCGATTCTCAACGGTGCAGGCCTCCAAGATCGCTTGAGCATAGAGCCTATGACCGAAATCGTTCGGGTGGTTGAGCCCGTTTCCCGTTAGATCCAAGTCATGCTTGCGCTGTAGAAGGATTTCCCAAACCTCAGTCAGATCGACCAACGTATCAGAATCACCTGCAACTCCCTGCAGAGCATCCCGATAAGCAAAAAACATATCGCGAGGCGTGTGGATCCATTCACGGTTCCCAAGCATCGGCGCAATCCAAAGGATTTCGATTTCAGGTAACCGCTCTTTGG
>JBJTAQ010000644.1:0-1069 GCA_046090945.1 Pirellula sp. | reverse complement strand
CCGGTCGTATTCAGGCTTGAATTGATCAGCGTCGGGTTCTCTGCCAACACATCTTGCCAATAACCCATTTGTGCATCGGCAGTCCGTTCGTCTTGCAGAAGTCGGTCGATGGCTTGCTCCCGTTTGTCGCTTCGCGTATCGGCGAGAAATTCATCGAGTTCCCTCGGACTCGGAGGCAATCCGATCAGGTCATAACTTAGCTTTCGCAGAAAGCTCGCGTCATCGAGAGTTGGTGCTGGATGGATTTGACTCTCATCGAACGGCTCAGGATCCCAACTCGCTCCGCCGGCGATCCAATTCTGCAGCGATTCGACCTCTCTAGTGGTCAGTGGTTGGTCTCCCGGAGGCATCCGCTCGCTGGAATCATCGGCCAGCACACGCTGGATCAGGACGCTTTGGGCTGGATGACCAGGAACGATGGCTGGCGAACCTGAATCGCCGCCGGCCAGCAGACTCTCTAAATCGGTCAGCTTCAATCCGCCTTGGGCGTTCTCGATGTGGCAGCGACCACACTTTCGCGTCAGCAGCGGTTGGATCGTTTCGCGGAACGATCGAGCGCTCTGAATTTGCTCGGGTTTCTGCTCGGGTCTCTGGTCTTGTGAAGTCGCAATTGCTTCTCGCAGCGATCGTTGCAGTTTTTCATCGAGGAACGCATCGATTGGATGGGTTTTATTAAAGTCCAGTTCAACTCGATGCGCATCGACCCATCGCCTAGCTTGCTCGTGGCGTTTTCCCCAGTAGGCATCTTGCGAAGCAGCCAACTCGCGTCGGAGTTTCGCATCGAGTTGCTGCAGGTGTTTTTCGGTGCGATCCAAAGCAGCGACGATCGGTTGATCCTCATAGGGAATCCACTCAGAGTAGTGGGAGTGCGAGATGAGTTTGAGTTGCTGAGCTTGTGAATCGATCCAACCCAGACAGGTTTCACCCGGATCGGTTCTGAACCCTTTGCCCCCGACGAGCGTCTCGAGCACGACACGGACTTTTCCATCGGTGGGAACCTCAAACGTTGCTTGGATTTGCTGCTGACGATGCTCGGCGTGGCGGGTAGTTGAAAAAGGTCCGGCCGTGA
>JBJTAQ010000643.1:0-4466 GCA_046090945.1 Pirellula sp. | reverse complement strand
AGCGCGGTCATCGCGGTGACAGCGACGATAGCAAACAGTCCAACGAGCAGGCCATATTCGAGCATGGTTGCTCCGCGCTCATCACGAACAAAACGGCTAACAACTTTCGAAACAACAGATTGAAACATGTGAGTAACCCTTCACAAGAAATGATGAACTGACTTGTGCGCCTCACCAATCCGCTGTCCACTTGTCGTTACGAAATAGCGTTAATGCGAACACAGTGCCAAACGCAATTCCGACGTTTGTTTTTTTTGGGATTTTCTTTTTTTCCAATTAAAAACAAGGGAAAACGAGCAGCTCGAAATCTACGGAAAGAAAAGTGGTGTTGGATAGGTCTCCAATTAGCAAATGAGGACGGCTGCTTCCTGTCTCAAAATGAGGCAGAGTTTTTTCATGAGTTGAGACCCATGAGAAGTTTGTTGGAAAGAGCTACTGGAGTGGCTCGAGCGAGATGTCGTTGTCGATGGTTCGCAGAAAGCTTTTGAGTGAATCGACATCGAGTTGTTGATCCTGCATTGTCAGGACTAGTTGTCGGATTCTTTGGTTATCGATCGCGACCAGTTCCATGTTGTTTAGTTTCTGGTTGACGAACGCTCTGAGCGCAAAGATGGTGAGCATTCCAGATTCTTTTGAATTCAGACAGGGCGAACCATCGACAGAGGTGTATTCGAAACAGGCCTTGTACCATGCTTCCCAACGATCTAGGACATCGAGGGCTTTTTCGTACCGTTGGTAGCGAATTTCGAATCGAGTCCAGGGTAGGAATATATGAAAGCATTCGCGAACGGGCCAACCCTCACTCCAAAATGGAGCAAAATACAAATCGGCTAGGTTGGATGCTTGTTGAAAGGATCGTTCACTCGATTCAAGATCTGCTTCATTTTCGTCTATATTGGCCAGGGATAGCAGACCATAAATCGCCTGCGTTACCAACATAGGTTTCGAGGGAACTTTGTCGATCAATTCGATCGACCCGCGGATAGCCCGTTGTTGCGCGGCTTTGGCCAGTTCGATTTCAGAGAGAGCAGCCAAGGCATCTCCTTGGTGTACATAAACAGCGTTCCTAAGGTCGGCAGCGTCGATATTGTCGGGGGCTAGAACCAAAATATCATCTAGCAAGCTTGCAGCATTTTGAAAATGTATCAATGCAGCGCTGTGGTTCTGAGACCTGCCCCCATTCATTATCCCTATCCAGAAATAGGATGTTGCTAATTGGAAACGAAGTTTTTGATTCTTTGGCTCCCTACCCAATAGTTGGAGTTGCAGTTCGATGACCCGTTGTCGTGCCGCAATAGCGGCGTCATTCTCCGACCGATGTGTTTTGCAGATCGATGCATAATGATGCAAAACGGAAAGTGTTCTCAGCAGATCGTTATTGCCAGGGTTTTGAGAAACTTGTTGCTCGAGGGCTCTAATCTCTGGTTCGATCACTTGAAGCAAATGATCTGGAGTGAGCCGTGTGCCTTCGAGGATGTAGTCTCCAAAAGCGCTTCCGACCCGGGCGCTGTTTCGCAGCGCCCAGTCAGTCAACTGTTTCTGATGCTCTCTTGCGCGATACATACTTATGGCCGAAAAAGAGCTGACCGTAACGAGCAGGGCAAGTAGGCCAGAAGCGATCGGGTATTTCCAGGCAGCACGGACTACGTTTCGCATCCAGTTCGAGCGTCTGGCCAGGACGGGATCTCCTTGTAGATATCGCTTGATGTCCGCGGATAACTCCAGGGCGGTTTGATACCGATCCTCGGGATTTTTGGCGAGGCATTTGAGAGCAATCGCGTCGAGATCTTTGCTGAGTCCGGAATGGATCGCCGAGGGAGGTATTGCAGCGGAATGAACAACAGCCTGCCGCACTTGTTCATCGTCAGGACCATCAAATGGCAGCCTATTGGTGAGCAGTTCGTAGAGAATCACGCCGAGTGAATAGATGTCTGTTGTCGTGCGTATTTGATCCGTTATACCGATGGCCTGCTCGGGGGACATGTATCGAAGTGTCCCTAGAATTCCGCCGACTTGAGTCAGGTTTTTCTCAGTCGTTGATTCGAGTCTCTTTGAAAGTCCAAAATCGGTGACCACCGGATGGAACCCCAGATTTTCGCTGGTCGCATTGGATGATGGGAACAGTAATATATTTCCAGGCTTGAGGTCGCGGTGAAGAGTCAGGCGTGAGTGAGCGTACTGAATAGCCTCAGCGATTTGGGAGACGAACCAAGCTGCTTGTCTTGCTGACATTGGGCCAAGCTCCAATTTATGTTTCGATGGCTCCAACCAATTTGCCAAGGACCCCAGCTCTGAATAGGCCGAGGTGATGTAAGGTAGCTTGCCAATTTTTCCGGTATCGTAGATACGGATGATCGAAGGGTGATGCAGACGTGCTGTGCGTTCCGCTTCGGATAAAAAACGCTCTCGCGCATCAGAAGAATGGCTTTTCGAGGGGCGTAAAAGTTTCAGTGCAACGGGAATTTGTAATTGGGAATCGTTGACTAAAAAGATGACGCCGAATGCGCCGTTGCCAATCCACTTGGGGTGGCTGAAACGCTCTTGATGAGGATCAAAGATGCGTGTCGCATCTTCGACGGATAAATCCATCATAGAGGTTTCCATGTTCTTAGAGTCTACGTCATATGTCGGTTCAGGAGGTTGAGTGGATGACGGCTGAAGACCAAAACTTGTAATGACCACTTCTTCGAAATGCTCTAAAAGCTTAAGGCAGATTTCCACGTCTTTCGAAGTGTTGTCCTTACGTTCGAGCAATGGTTTATCTTTGTCATCGATCCATTCCTGGATCTTTGATTCTGCCCCTGAGCTTGTTGAAGAACTAAACATGATCCTCAAGCTCCTGCCGGATGGTATCGATGCAACGTCGGATCAACATCCGGACGTCGTCTTTGCTGCGGTTAACACGAGCTCCGATCTGCTCGTAGGTCATGGCTTTACGGTACCTCCAACGCAGGATGTGTCGGACTTCTTTTGGTAGCCTTTCAACGACCCCAAGCACCTCCTTGGCAAACTCACGATTGATCATTTCATCAATAGGTTTATCCGTATGCTCATCGATGATTTCCTCAATTCCCTGAGCGATTTTAGAACCATCGATCTCTCGACCGATATCACGTTTCTGATTTCCCAGAAAGAGTTTACGAGCATCCGCTACCTTGCGAGCCATGACCCGATGAAGATAGCTTTTCCATTCCCCCCGCGTTTTTGCGCGGACCTTCGGAAATCCGATCAAGATGTTGTTGAGAGTTTCCTGGACCAAATCCGAAGCGTCGATTTTGCCTTTCAAACGCTTCCCGAGTAGTTGCTCTGCGATCTCCCGGAGGAAGGGACGATACCAGGTCAGCAATTGATCTAGCGATTCGATATCCTTTCTGACGAGCAGTTCTGATATTGGCTTTGGATCGTTCGACGAAGGATAATTTGCAGACATGATACTTAGGTGCTTAGAGTCGCATCACCTCAGCCCCGCGTATCGGCCCACGGATGGGCAAAACGGGCCCGGATTATACCTCCTGTGAACAGGCAAAAAAATAAAAAACCGACAGTTTTTTTTGCTAGTAAGGGGATCAAAAGTATCGCGTCCTGTTCGCTTTGAACTTTTTTGTCGATGGATCAAAAAACATTCGTACCCCGAAGGCACTCCGCAGTCAGCAAGTGGGTGCAATCGCTTTTTTTGCAGTGAAAACATCGTTTTTTTTAGGAATCAGTCCGACTTGTACACCCTGGAGCCTCGGATAAAAACAGCGACCGACCGGTATTCCTTTCTCGATTCATTGATGCATGAGAAACACGATGTCGCTGTTCCTAGATCGCAACCGTCGAAGGCTTATTTGTTCCCGTCATCGCAGGAACTTGACTCGAAGGAGACTTCTAAGAATCGAAGGTCTCGAAAGTCGGAGGGTTCTTACAGGTAACCCGGAGCTCGTCGTCAGCGTCGCAGACGGAACAGGCCCAGGGACTCTCTACGACATGATCCAGGTGGCCAATGCTCAGCCCGGTCCCGATAGGATCACATTTGCATCGGAGATCGTTTCTATGCGGCCAAGTGCTTCTTTGCCGTGGATCAGCGAAGCGCTGGTTATCGAGGGGGCCAATCGCGTTACCCTCGACGGTACCGGTTCTCCATCGAACGGCCTGATGATCAATGGCTCGGGCGTACAGATCCTGAATTTAACGGTAGGTAACTACACCAACGGTAGCGGCATCTTCTTTCTAGGGGCCAGCAACGGCAAGGTTCAGGGATCGCGAGTGGGTACCGACCAAGCCGGATCGGTAGCCAAACCAAATTCGATGGGTATTTTCGTCCATGACAGCAGCAACGTGGTCATCGGCACCGATGGGGATGGTCTCAACGATGCCACCGAAGGCAACCTCATTTCTGGGAACACCGAACACGGACTGCAGATCTCAGGGAGTACAGCTCAAAACAATGTCGTAGCAGGCAATTTGATCGGTTACAAAAGTGG
>JBJTAQ010000642.1:0-2022 GCA_046090945.1 Pirellula sp. | reverse complement strand
GGACTGGATCGGATTGCGAGGTGCCGTTTGCTCGGATCCCAAGCAACGAACCAGCCGGATCGACGCTGCTTTGGTCAAGCGTGCTTTGATCGAAAGCACTTCATGAATCTGTCGCTCGAATAGGGAACCGGCTTGTCCTCCAATCATCACCCAACTCCACTATCGGGCGTCGTCCTGCAGAGGGGAATCCCTGTCGGCGCACTAGCAATCCCCGATCAAGATGCTTCCGCATTCATCGAAGATTTCCAGAAACAATACCAAGCACTCGGGCTCTGCGTGAGGGTGTTACCAAACGCGAAAAATCTCGCCAAACCCTCTAGCTTGCCCGATCCGCAAAAACTAGGTGATCCGCACAACTCGGATTCCTAGCATCTTAGTGCGGATTGTTAAGGTCAGCGTCCGAATCCGAATACGCATCTGGCTTCGGCCCTCCTGGTTCTGCTTCGATCGGATTCTTCAGGCACAATGACTCAAGCACCTACCGATCGCTTCTTGACCATCCGGGATCCGGCGGACGAACAGGATCTGGATTGCTCCTCGATTCAGTCCGAGGATCCTGTCCGCCTTGAGGAACTGACCGCTAGGTACGATGATGTTTTGGCTCAAATCGATGCATTAGATTTGCGAATCCAGGCTCTTTTGAACGAAATATCCGGGGAAAGACCCTCGAACCCCGCGACCTGAAGCATTCCCGGTTGACTCGGGTCTGCCGAGCAACGATAAAATGACTGTGGATTGAGGCATTTCACAGGTCGGTTCGATCTTGAAAAGCTATCGCCACCGGGTCGTTGTCGACCTGCCCCCCTGCGATTCCCTGCCTAATGATCGAGTCGGAACATGAGCGGACTGATTCCGTATTGCAAGCGGACGCAAGCCTTCGGGCTCGTTGCATTGACCCTCGTTGCTTGGATTGGCAGCCCTTTTTCTGGCCTTCAGGCGTTGGCTCAGCCTCCGGCGTTGCATCAAAGGATTGATGGCGTAGCCCAAGGCGACATGCCATGGCTGACTGCGGCTGTTGCTAGTGAAACTCAGGCCTTGCGTCGGCTCTCGCTCGATTTGAGGAATACGGTCCCAACGCTTCAGGAAATCGATGCATTCCTAGCCGAACCTGCCGAAGGTCGCTGGTCCCGATGGGTGGACAAGTTTCTAGCAGATCCTCTCCACAAGGAACGATTGGTCGATTGGTATGATAAGACACTCCTGCAGCGCAGGCCCTATCAGCATGTGGACCGAGCAACCTGGGTGGCTTATCTTCGTGGTGCAGTGGACGCCAATACACCCTTGGATGAAGTTCTCCGAGGCATTGTCAAGAGCGTTTGGTGGAACAAATCAGCCCGAGCTCAGCAGCGTTTCTTCTTGGAGCGAGGCGGTGATGCACACGCCATCGCGCGCGATTTAGGACGTGTGTTTTTCGGCAAGGACATGCAGTGCGCGCAGTGCCACGATCATCCTCAAATCGAGGACTATCTACAGATCGATTATCACGGCCTGTTGGCTTTTGTCTCTCCGAGTTCGCTTGCCGAGGGCAAAACGACCGACGAAAAAGGGGCCGAGCAGAAGCTTCAGATGTACATCGAGAAAACAGCCGGTGACGCCCCCTTCGAGTCGGTTTTCAACAAGGGTGTTCCCTTCCGCTCGGCAACCAGAGCCCCTGGCCAACCGGAGCACTTCGAAGCCTATCTAGCACCAGACCAACGCTACGAGGCAGCGCCTCGCGAAGGAGCCTTTGGAGGACTTCCCAATGCTCCGCTCCAGAGTCGTCGGGATTTGCTGGCCAACCAAATGCAACCTTCGAATCGAGCCTTCTCGGAAAACTGGGCCAATCGACTCTGGGCTCTGATGTTCGGACGCGGCCTAGTCCACCCCTTGGACATGCACCATTTCGACAATCCCGCCAGCAATCCCGAGTTGCTCAGGCACTTGACCGACGCCCTGATCGAATCGAAGTTCAATGCAACATCGATTCTGCGAGAAATCGCGTTGAGCGAAACTTACAAGCGCGGGAGAGCCATGCCAGTCGAT
>JBJTAQ010000641.1:0-8164 GCA_046090945.1 Pirellula sp. | reverse complement strand
CGTCGTGACCAGTTCGTCGACCTTCTTCTCGGTACTGCTTTTCTTTTCTCCCGTTGATTCCTTCGCGGCTGATGACTCCTTAGTCGCCGGTGGTTCGTTGCGCGACTT
The DNA here is from genome assembly GCA_046090945.1 of Pirellula sp. GTDB lineage: Bacteria > Planctomycetota > Planctomycetia > Pirellulales > Pirellulaceae > JBKCUI01. The sequence continues at coordinate 8,056 of JBJTAQ010000641.1, read as the reverse complement.
CAGTGCGATGGACATTTGTTCCAGGAGTTTCTCGATCGCTTCGAGTCGCTTTTCAGTCTGCTCGGATTTAGGCTCATCGCTCTTAGGCAGGGAAGGGTCCTGCTTTGGTTCTACAGGTTCCGCACTGGCCGGAGCGGGCTCCGTAGCCGTTGGAGCAGGACTGGGCTCTTGAACCTCCCCTAAAACAGATCGAACAAGTGCGAAAAAAACCAAATGAACAATCGCAAGCTTTGAGAAAGTACGATTCATAACCACCGGGATCCTATCAAATTATTTTGTTGAATTACTTCGTGGAAATAACAATCTTGGAATCAATAGACTAGCTTGAAAAATCATGGATGGAATCCTTCTAAGCGATTAATCCGCGGGATAAATCGACGACGTCCCAAATCCCGCCACAGCTGTCCTAGGGCATCTCAGCTAATGCGCCGAACGGCTGTGACAGACATCCCACAGATACCGACAAAAATCAACAAAAATTCATCCTCGAAGGTTTCCCGCGCAGGGTAGCCTGATCAGTGACCCGTCGCGGTCAAGGCCCCCATGCCTCCTACCCCAAGCTTGCGCACTATCTGAAAGGGTCCTACCGAGATTCCGTCAAGCGACTCAAACATCCTCCGTCCTTCATGGACGATTTGTAAAGGTGTATCGATAAGGACTATTTTCTCTGAGGCTTCGATCAACGAACGAATCTCGTCGAGTTGCTCCCTGTCTTCGGCACACTGCTGAACCAACCAGGCCTCTCTTGCAACCGGATCTTCGATACCAAGCGCCTCTTCCAAAAGCCATTCAACTGCAGGATCCGTAGTAGACATTCTCAATGATCTCCGGTCTGCAATCCTAGAATGCAATCAACTTTCTTGTCTGGCAATATCCCGAGCAATCCAAGCTCTCGCGAATTTCCAATAACGCTGGACAGTCATCGAACAGACCCCTAATTCCATCGCGCACTCATCGAAATTCAATCCTCCGAAAAAACGAAGTTCGACGATCTGTGCATGCACCGGGTACAGTTGCGAAAACCTCCCAAGAGCTGCATCGAGTTCCAAGAGTCGCTCCGCCTGATCCTCATCGTCAATCATCCCACCAAATTGCTCAAGCAGTCCGCTAGGAATCGTTGTCCGCATTAACGTTTTATTACGTCTGGTCCGTTTGCGAGCATGATCGATCAGTACCCGACGCATTGTGGTCGCAAACAAAGTGCGAATCAATTTGAAATTGGTCTGATCGAAATCTAAATGCGAATGAAGTCTAGCATAGGCTTCATGAAACAAATCAGTCGCCGAAAGCGTGTGATCCTTGCGCTCCGCTCGTATGTAGTTACGGGCAAGGTCCCGCAACTCTCCGTAGATTTCGTGATCGGTAAGCAAAGAACTCATAAAGGTCCCAACAGAAAGTACGGTCTAAAGTAAGAGGTGCCGATTATCGATCGGCTAAGACCAAAAAGCAAATTTTTTTAGACTAGGCTCGATTAGCCAACTGTTTGCCCAGCAGTTGATGCCGAGAATACGGGAAATTAAAACAACTCCCGCCCTGAAAACCAGCAATACCAAGCCCCATGCCAGATACCAACTCGAATCATCTTAGTGTCTTTTTTCGCATTCATGGAACGGATAAGCACAACGTTCCTACTCAGACACCTTCCCCGACTTCTCCTCGGCCGCACTGCTGCGGTAGTAGTTTGGTAATAATCCGAATGCATCCGAGGTTCTCCCGGCTATCCAACCTTGCCACCCCAACTGTGCCAACGTCACAGCTTTTGGTCCGCTATCGACCCATCGGATTGCTTGAGCATCCTCGCAGTTAGTTTCGCTTCGGCCAACCAACTCCTGGAAACTTTCCCGTAACTTACCAAGCGATGGACCAGCAACCAAGCGCTCTCTTGCGTTTCTACCGCCTAGGATCTCACCTGCCAAAATCTCGTTGTCAACGATCCGTGTCGGCACAGTCTTGTGGCATACCCCCTCCCCGATCCGGTAAGTAGCGCAAAAACTCTGACCGCGAAAGGCATCCACCACCGCAATCAATTCGCACCTCGGACTACCGACGCTCCGGGTATCTCTGATCTGCTCTGCGATCACATCCAAGGTGTCTAACGCTACGATCGGTATACCTACCGCATATGAAAGCGCTTTAGCGGTCGCGATCCCAACCCGCAACCCTGTGAACGAACCCGGCCCCTGCAACACCGCAACCGCACCGAGATGACTTGCCGATAGACCTTGCTCTCCAAGCAACCTTGCAATCGCCGGCGCGAGAGTCTTTGCAGATCCCCACTTGGGATCCAAGTCCAACGACTTCGATCGGATCTCTTGTTCGGCCAACCCCACACCAACTCGAGCCTCCTGGCTTGGCGATTCAATCGAAGGATCCACCCAGGACAGACTGACAGATCCACTTTTTCCAGAAGTCTCGAGGGCTAGCAGATACTTCGTCACGACTAGATCATCGATGCCCAGGTCGCACTAGCAACCTGAAGCGCCTCGTCGATCTTATCGGGATACTTACCTCCAGCCTGTGCAAAATCGGGCCGCCCCCCTCCGCTTCCACCTACGATCTGCGCCACCGGCGCGATCCACTTGCCAGCACTCAACCCCTTTTCAACAAGCCCCTGGCTCAATCCCGCCACCAAAGTCACCTTGTCCTGCTCGCCCGTAGCAAACAGAACGGCAACCGGGCTGCTGGATTTTTTCCGCACCTGATCGATCCACTGTCGCATCATCGCCGGATTGACACTCGGCACCTTGGCCACAATCAACAGTGCCTCACCAACCAACTTGGCATTGGCGATCAACTGGTCAACATCCAAACCGCTGGCTGCCGACAATTGCGATAGCTGCTGATGCAGTTGACGCTCCTCTCCTAGCAACGTTTCAATCCGCCCGCCGACTTCGTCGAGCGATACGTTCAGCGCCCGTGCAGCCTGCTTGAGTGAACCTCGAATCTCTAAATAAGCTGGCTTGCCAGCTGCTACTCCCGTTTTGCCACCGACCATCGCTGGAGGTGCTTCGCCCCCTCCTGCCGATGTTGCGATCTTTTTCAACTTGCGAATCGCTGTAACCAACTCTACAGCGCGATTCCCAAGCTCGTCGATCGAGCAACCGAGCTTCTCGGCTGCCGCCTTGGCTTGGGATTCGATCTTGTGGCGATGCTCGAGAGCCTTGTCCCCTGTCAGTGCCGTGATGCGTCGGACACCCGACGATACGCTCTCGTCGGTGAGCAGTTCCAACGTTCCAATCTCGGCCGTGTTGCTCGCATGCGTTCCACCGCACAACTCGCGAGAGAAATCGCCCATGCTGACCATCCGAACCGGATCCGGATACTTCTCTCCAAATAGCATCATCGCTCCGAGTTCCCGAGCATGTGCCAGCGAGACAGTCTCCCACTTGATCCCAGCCGCCTGAGCGATGCGGGCATTCGCTAACCGCTCAATCTCTTTGATGTCCTCGTCGGAAAGCGATTCTTGATGGCTGAAGTCAAATCGCAACCAATCGGCATCCACCTTGCTACCCTGCTGCTGCGCATGCTTACCAAGCTTGGTTTGCAATGCATGGTGCAACACGTGCGTTGCCGAGTGGGCCCTACGGATCGCATTGCGACGGTTTTCGTCGACCAACGCTTGAACAGTCTCACCCTCCTTGATCGTTCCCGAAGTCATCCTGCCATAATGCACAATCAAGTCACCACTTCGCTGCGTGTCGGTGACCTCAAAGCTACCACTGGCGGTCTGCAACGTCCCGGTATCCCCTACCTGACCTCCACTCTCTCCGTAGAACGGCGATTGATCCAGAACGACACGCAGCATGTCGGACGGGCTGTCGGACGACACCGAACTGACCAGCCGATCCTCCTTGGGTTTCCCAAGAATCACACCTTTGACCTGCGCCGGAGCCTTCGTGGAAACGTAACCCAAAAATTCGGACTGGTGCAGCGCCTCCTTGAGCGTTTCAATCGGACCGGTCTCGAAGAGTTCGATCGTCCCACCACCGCTGATATCCCCGTGCCTGAGCATGGCTTCGCGGTAACCGTCCCAATCGAAGGTGTACCCACGCTCGGCTGCGATCTGCTGAAAGAGTTCCGGCGGCACTCCGTGCGTTTGATACAACGTCGCAGCCTCAGACCCATCGACCATCGTACTACCTCGGGAACTCATATCGCCAAAAAGCCTCTCGATGCGTTCCAAGCCCGATCCGATGGTCGAGAAGAAATCCGCTTCTTCGCGCTTCATCACCCCCGAAACACGTTCGATGGTTTCAGAGAGCTCCGGATAAGAGGCTTTCATCATCCGAGCCACCACAGGAACCAATTGATTCAGGAACGGTTCACGCATTCCGAGCTGATGACCGTCGAGAACCGCGCGGCGCAGCAAGCGTTTGATCACATACCGAGCCTTTTTGGGACCTGGATAAACATTCTCGTGGATCGCAAAGGTACACGCCCTGACGTGGTCGGTGATGCGACGCAATCGGCGACCGTTGTCGCTCTCGTAGTCGTACTTGACTCCGCACACCTCGGCCGCCGCTTGGACAATCGGATAAAGGATATCGATATGAAAATTCGTCGGTACACCTTGTAGAACGCTCGCAGCCCTTTCAAGCCCCATCCCGGTGTCGATGTTCTTGCTCGGCAGTGGACGCAAATTATCAGGCGGATCCCCAACTCGATTGAACTGGGTGAAGACCAGATTCCATATCTCGACGTTCTTGCCACCATCGAGCGTGTAATAGATTTCCGAACAAGGCCCACACACGCCGTCGGGACCTTGGCTCGGGGCACTAGCTGGCCAAAAGTTGTCGGCTTCGTCCATCCGAGAGATCCTCGACATCGGCAAACCGATCTTCTCGTTCCAAATCTTGGCCGCCTCGTCGTCATCCTTGTAAACGGTCACCGTCAGTCGATCCGGATCGATCCCAAACCACTTTTTGTCGGTGAGCAACTCCCAAGCCCAATGAATCGCCTCGGATTTGAAGTAGTCGCCGAAACTGAAATTACCGAGCATCTCGAAGAATGTGTGGTGGTAAGCGGTCCGCCCGACATTGTCGATGTCACCAGTACGAAGACACTTCTGACAAGTCGTCGCGCGGGTGAATTCGAGTTTCACTTTCCCCAAAAAGTGATCCTTGAACTGATTCATGCCTGCCGGTGTGAAAAGGACCGATGGATCCCAAGTCGGGACCAGCACGTCGCTCGCTTGGCGGTGATGCCCCTTGGACTGAAAGAACGAAAGGTACTTTTCGCGCAGCTCGTCTGTTTTCATGGTTTTCAATTGTCAAAATAAAATCGTGCTCTGGCGGGACCCAATTATCAGAACCCGTAGGAGCCTTGCAAGAAAGCGATAAATTTACCCGCAAATCTCCCTTTCGCGTAGTCCAGAGAGCCCTCAGAATCGATAGGATAATCAGCAAATTTGCGGAGCAACTCGGCTTAGCGAATTGGCATACGAAATTTTTATTCAAGTGCGATCCTGGCCTGAAGGTCTAGTTTATGTCCTGGGAATCGATCAAAGCCCGCCTGCTGCAACGCAAAACACTGGCTCAGATCGACCGCGATTTGGATTCGACCGAGTCGCATTCGCTAGTCCGCAGCCTGACCCTCTTGGATCTGACTTGCTTCGGCATCGCGGCCGTCATCGGGGCAGGGGCCTTTACGACGATCGGCAAGGCATCCTATGACGGAGGGCCAGCGATCTCGCTGCTTTTTGTGATCACCGCAGTTGCCTGCCTTTTCTCCGCCTTGTGCTACGCTCAGTTTGCCTCGAGTATCCCGGTCAGCGGCAGCGCCTACACTTACGCTTTTGTCGCCTTCGGCGAACTGACAGCCTGGATGATCGGCTGGAACCTGCTGATGGAATACGCGATCGGAAACAGCGTGCTTGCGTTCGCTTGGTCGAGCTACTTCGTGAACCTTCTCGAAGGCATGCAAGGCTGGCTAGCAACCATGGGTCTAGACTTCCAGATTCCGCAGTGGTTGGTCCAGGACTACTACAGCTGCGTGCGAGCTCCCGATCAAGTCGCTGCTGTTCAAGCTGCCAACGGCACAGTCAGCGAGGAACTGCGCAGGCACTTGCAAGCATGGGAGACAGCCCCGAGTATCGGCGGATGGAAATTCATCGTCGATCTTCCGGCAATCCTCATCAATCTCCTAATCACCGCCTTGGTCATCATCGGCATCCAGGAATCGAAACGAGTTAGCAATGCGATGGTGCTGCTCAAAATGGCTGTTGTGTTGTTGGTGGTTTTGATCGGCTGTTATTACATCAAGCCGGAGAACTGGAGCCCCTTTGCTCCCAATGGCCTAGAAGGTGTCTTCAAAGGTATCTCGGGTGTCTTTTTTGCCTCCATCGGCTTCGATGCGATATCGACTACGGCAGAAGAGTGCAAAAACGCGCAGAGGGATATCCCTCGTGCGACACTGCTGACATTGCTGCTCTGCACGATTATCTACATCATCCTGTCCTTCACGCTCACGGGCATGATCTCCTACAAGGAACTCAATGTCGACGACCCGCTAGCGTATGTCTTCGAGAAAGTCGGACTGCCGTCGCTCGTCGGCATCATCTCCTTGAGCGCGGTAGTGGCCACCACGAGCGTTTTCTTGGTCTTTCAACTCGGACAACCTCGAATCTTTATGAGCATGGCTCGAGACGGTCTTCTCCCAAAACAGTTCGCATCCATCCACCCTCGGTTCAAGACCCCCGCATTCGCGTCGGTCATCACCGGCCTGATGGTCGCCTTGCCCACCCTGTTTCTGAATTCGCAATTTGTGACCGACCTAGCTTCGATCGGTACGTTGTTTGCCTTCATGTTCGTCTGCGCCGGGATTTTAGTTGCCGACGCTCAAGAGCCAACATCGAACGATTCACCGCCAACCGGCTTTCGCGTTCCGCGATTACCCGGCCAAGTCCTAGTTCCAATTTGCCTACTGGCCTACCTTGCGATTCTTCCCAAGTTGCCTGCCAACCATCAGTTCTGGGGCGATTGGATGCCCGAAGGCAACTTCCATTACGATCGAATCCCTTATCTGATTTTCGTCATGGTCTTCGTAAGCCTTACGGTTGCTGCGGTCAAATACCGTTGGTCCGCAATCCCAGTCCTAGGCGTTGTGATCAACCTCTATCTAATCGCTGGCCTGGGTGCAATCAACTGGGCCTGGTTCGCATTCTGGTGTTTGATCGGCTTGCTGACCTATGGATGCTATGGCTATCACCACAGCCGTCGATCAATCCGCAATCTTGATCACCAAGACAGGAACATGTGAGAATCGAACCACACGCTCGGCAACACTTCCCAATACCAATCGGGTGATGCCACTGCGGCCATGCGACGGGATGACGATCAAATCGGCACCAATGGTCTTTGCCCTCTCGACACAGGTCATCCCCGGATCCCCAATCATCACCTCCTTGGGGCACTGAGAGTACTTGGGATCCGCAAACTCCTCATTCAACGACTTCTGCGTGTACTCCATGCGAACTTGATCGTCGATCGCTTCGACCGGAAAACCCTCCGGTGCTAAAGGGATAAAAGTTGGTAGAACGTGGAGAATATGGACCTGCGAAGGGGAATCGGCAATCGACAACGCCTTGTCAACCGCCTCTCTCGAATGCATCGAGAAATCATAAGGGACCAATACCGCTTTGCTGATCGACCAAGTCATCGCTGCACCTTGTAAGCTGCTAGAGTGAAAACCAAAAGAGGAACGGATCAAGCGTCAGGCATCCTCTGATATTTTAGCCTCAAGCGTATGGACAAGCATAAGACTTATTCCAAAGAAAGATTGATTTGGATGCCTCTGCGACATTCTTGCATTGCCGTCGCTCTGGTATACCATGACAGTTTGTCGGGAATCGGTTTCTTTACTTCCTCTTCATGAAGGTTCAGTGATGGCAATGCGAAACATTCACTATGTAACAATCTGCTTGCTTGCGACGATGGCATCGAGTTTTGCACAAGACTTACCAGCTGTCGATAAAGTCACGGCAGTGAAACTGTTCGAGGTGCCGAGCTACTGCGAAGGCGTAGTCTTCGATCACGATGGCAAAGGATACATCTCCTGG
>JBJTAQ010000640.1:0-7203 GCA_046090945.1 Pirellula sp. | reverse complement strand
CCCTTGGGCACGTCCATGGTTGAGCCATCGGACAGAACCGAGCCGGCCAGGACACCAAAGCCTACCTCATATGCAAAGTTGTCGGCTACCGTCTCAAGCTTGCCATCCGCCCCACCATTGCCAACGATGCGAACGATGTCTCCTGGTACACTCGCGGCAAAAGCGTTTGCAACGCCCGAACCCGAGATGTTATTAAACGGCTTGGACAATGATCCATCAGCGTTCGGACCAGCAGACTTGTCGACGAAAATCATCTTGCCCGACAGATCGATAGCTGTCAGACCATTCGAGAGCTGAACAAGCCGTTCACCTTTGAGAGTAACGCGAGTCCCATTTGGAATAGCCGTTACGCCGAGTTCCGTACGAGAATTGATCGCGTTGGCCAGTGCGTTTGCGAGGTCGCCCGGAGTGCTGTTGGAATTGAAGATCACAGCGGTATTGCCGACTCCGACCAATGGATCGAGGCTGAATTCAAAGCGACGAACCACTCCGTTACCGCCGGTGATGGTGACGATTCGGGTATCGAGCGAAGCTGTTCCTCCGGAGTTGAATCGAAGAACACGATCCAAAGGTCGGGTTTCAAACCAATAGTTGTAAACTCCGCCGGGTACTCCATCCCCGTCACCATCGAACGAGACATTCAAGTCACCAGAACCGTTGTCGACGTCTTGAATCGAATCAGCCCCATCGGTTTGTGCACGGAAGGTGACTCGCAAGTCGTAGCGACCTTGGGTTCGTCCACCGTTGCCAGTGCCAGGTACAGCAGCATCGTACTTGTCATTCCCAGAGGAGGAGATCCCGATGAAATAGACACCCGAATCGAGATTCATTCGGATCAAGGAGTCTTTCCCGAAATAGTCGTCGTTCTGAGCGACCAGGTTCACATTGCCGCCAGCAAGAATGATAGGCGAGTAGGTGATATCTCGAGTTCCAAGTTTGGTGGTTCGATCCCCCTTGAGCAGGTCGACTTTGACCAGAGATCTGGCGGCTGGGTCATTGTCCAAAGCTCGCAGGAACTCATCGAGGGTCGATTCGCTTCCTAAGGTGGAATTCAAATCGATCGAGATCGCATTGGGGAAGGTATTAACAATGGGTAGAGCGCCGACACCTCGGTTGGATCGGGTGACAAAGACCAAAAGGTTGTTCCCAAGTTTTCCTGGTTTGACCGCGGTGAATTTGACTTCGATCCCGCCACCTGCACCGAGATTAGAAACCGCGGTTGCCTGGGATTGTTTGTACAATGCCAATCGGGTATCGAGTGGACTGCTGGTTGCAAGTCGCTCTGCCAGAGATTCAACAACTAAAGCACCTTGGCGCGTTGCTCCGTTGGGACCGAAGTCGATATCGAATCGGTACAGATCGATGTCGCTACTTTCGGATCGGTGCAGGTAATTGGCTCTGAGAACGTCGAGGTTACCTGGGAAAATCGGTTCGAAATCTCGGTTTGATGTGGTGGGGAAGTTGAGGAAACCGGAGTTGAAATTCATCAAAGTCGATGGATCTGCATCGCCGGCGCGTGCTAACCCGAGCATCAGGCCAATGCTAGCCATCGCCGCTCTGGTGAAATTCTCACCGTAGTTGTCGTTCCATGTATTGTCTGCAGAGAAAACAGCCAAGCTGTTTTGGTAGGCCGGGTCGATACGAACGCCCCATCCTCCGCTCGCGGCATTTTCAACTGTGAGACCACCCGAGGGAAGCGCGGCAAGAGCACCGAGGGCCATCGTCAAGCCGCTATCAGGTGTTTCAACGAATTGAACCCCGACCTGTTCCGACCACAGTGAGAAGGCTTCTCGAATACGCGCCTTTTGTTTTTCGGTGATCGCATTGGACTGAGCCGTTCCAGCAACCGATCCATAGGCACTCTTGAAGTTGTAATAGATCGTTCGGACGCCTTGGAAATCGTCTCCAGTGAACGCTGGATTGATGTAGTTCTCGAAGGCTTCGGGAACATTTCGTGTTCCCGGGTCGTTGTTGGCCCCGATCAAATCCAGAGAGTGAACTTCGGGATCAATGTTCGAGGTTAGCAATAAACTTGTCAAAGGAACATCTTTGGATCCTATGGTCCCAAGATTGGTCGAGGTATCAAACGAGGAGCCCAGGCCGACCAAGGAAATCGGCGAGTAGTTGATGATCCGATCGCCAACAACCGTAGCGCCATTACTACCAGGTTCTAGCGTCACGATCATCAAGGGTGACGAGACCGTGGAGGTGTTCATGGCATCGGCGATCTCATTGGCTGTGACATCGTCTCGAGCCATATCCACAACGATTACACCTCCGACGTTACTGACGGTCGGAGAGCCTCCAACGAGTGAATTCACGAACGAGATCTGCAGTCCCGAACCGGCTTCACCAAGAGTCTTGGCAGTAAACCGAAGCTTAGCCGACCCGTTGGTGTTCAAGTCCGAAATTGCCGTCGCTGCAGCTTCGTTCCGAACAGGTTGGAAAGGTGTCGACTCGCGGGTTCCAATACGCAATCGGAAGCTACTCGAGGGTATGAATGGCCCGGGGAGCAGATCGATGTCTGAGGAGAACCGCAGGGTTGCGGTGTTGGCTGACGCGTTGTAGGTCACTTTCTCAGGTTTGAAAGTGATGTCATCGGTATTTCGTACCGTGTTGCCGGTGTACTGAAGCTGATAGAAATCGGGATTCTCTGCGCTGCCCGCAGTTGGATTGCCCAAGGAATCGTTTTCGACGAAAAGTTTTTCCTGGTCGAAGTAAACGATGATCGTATCGCGACGTTGTTCTAGAACTCCCGAAGCGTTCCTAGTCACAGGTTGAGGTACAACCGCCGTTACCTTGGAACCCAAATCGATTCTGAATTCCAGCGTATCCTGGCGGGTATTCACATCGCGAGGAACAAACAGATCCCCAGTGACATTTCTCAACCCGGTTATTCCGCGAAGAGTATCGTCAAACCCGAAAACTTCCAAGCGATAGTTGTCATCCGGCAGGTTTTCTGCAAACCGCAAAGTGACTTCGTTCTCATTCGGCCGATCACCGATGATTACAGCACCCGGCTTGATGATTACGTCGCTGCTGCTAGAGACCAGAATTGGCGAATAACTGGCGGGATCAACCGTTCCGAGCACGGTCGCGGGAAAGCCGCCATTGATCTTGGCCGATAATTTGGAGGCAACAGGAGAGGACGGCGAGTTGATGAAATCAACAAGCTGCTGAGCAGTCATTGTAGAACCGCTTCGCGAGTTCAATACGACGTTGATCACGTCGCCAGAGACACTCAATTGGGGAGGTGCACCGACACCCAAGTCCGCCCTAGAGACGTTGATTCGGAACGTATCGGTAGCATTCCTCGATGTCAATTGAATATCGACCTTGCCCGTGGTCCCAAAGTCGGTCGACACAGTTGGCAACCCAAAAGATCCATCGCCACCTGCCCGTGTCACTCGGATTCCGCTTACCGTCGCGGGATCGATGATTTGAGCATCGTCGAAGCGGAAGGTCAGTTCTCGCGGAGACACCGTTCGAATCGAACCATTCTCGATCAACTCGCTATTGTTCGGTTGGACGCCGATCAAAATCGGACCAGTGGAGGTCTTCGCGTCTGCTTCGAATTTCAAACTGTACAATTGCGTCTCGCCTGCGGCTCCTGCCAATACTCGCAGGAAGTAGGCTCCCGGAGTCAGGTTCGGACTTTGGAGGATTTCAGGCAATCCCGATGGACTGGAATTTGAAACCGCGACGATTTCACCATTGAGTCGTTCGATTTGGATCGACAGATTCCGGTTTACTAGCGTATTGACCGTTACTGGCTGGCCACCCTGAGGTCCAACATCATACTGCTTGCCCACGGGCGTTAGCGTAACTCGCTTAAGCTTGGCACTCCCGACAGTGAACAAGAACACATCGGTGTCCTCGCTACGGTCGATCGAAATATTGTCAAATTGAGTGACACCATTACCCAATAGCCCCAAGTTGGATGCTTGACTCGTCGCATCGTTCTGCTCGTAGGTATCGCCGTAGAGAGTCTGGGTTGCCAGAATGTCATCGTGCTGTGCCCCGTAATAGGAGAACGAGACAAACGGCTCCATCAACTTGGTCTGATCCGTCGGAATGACGTGCGCTAGACCGATTCCATGCCCGATTTCGTGGGACAATACGTTATGAAAGCCGCGGTTCTCACCCGTGGCACCATCGTTATTCAACTGATAGAAGTTATCCGACGTGTCAACGACCATATCGCCGTCGGTACCATTGTTTCCGCTCCCAGTAGGCAAGAATGCAAACGCAAGAATGTTTGAATTGCCATCAACCGCGTTACCACCAACACGCATGTCTCCACGAACACCCAATACGCCGCGGGCAGCGGCACTGAAGGCCGCCCCGTCATCGTTGGGCTCATAGATGAAATTCAATCCGGAAACATTCGCCCAATTTTCGTAAGTCCGACGAACAAGATTGAACCATGGTCGATTGGCAACTGGACCAGGTGCTGCACCATAGATGCCATCCATGAAGGCGATGAAATTCGAGGGAGCTAAACCGCCGTTGGCTGTGCTGACCTGAGTTCCGTCGGGTACGATACTCCAAGAGACCGTCGCAGGGTCGCCATTGCTTGGGCTTGAGCCCCCCACTGGATTGATCCAGCGACTCCCCGAAAGGTTGATGTTGCCACCACCATTCGCACCACCGGCTCCGCCTCCGAGAAGGTTTTGACCGCCGCCACCATTGCCTCCCTGATTGTTATTCCCTCCACCGCCACTGGAGTTCAGGCCGCGAAGTTGGTCCGACATCCGTTCGAAATAAGCCGGATCGGTGCCTTGATCGAAAATACCCGCGGCATCCATCACCTCGCGACGTTCAAGTTGTTCGCAGAGCAACGAGCGGAAGCTCATCCGACGATTGGATCTTTGCTGCGACGAGTGACGGTTCTTGGACCTGGATTCATCAATTCCCATTTGAGGTAAACCTTCTTACCAATTCGGATTGGCGGGTCACAACGGCAGGAAATCCGCCTTTGCAGGGGGATTGCCCACAAAACATTTGCGTTTGAGTATAATTTGAGGGTCTTCGCTTGCAACTTTCGAGCAACAAGACATTTACGAGCAGTTCCGAGGCAACATGTACGGATTGTGCCGAAGACCGACTGCGAAACTGTCCTGGTAACCTTGGTTGGTTTTGAATCCCAATTTCCCGGAATCCAACTCGGCAAATCCCGCCGCCAACATTGAATTCCTTGAAAAACTTCCTAGACCTACGGACGCAACGGTCCTGAGGTCTATAACGTGGATTTGTATGCCTGGATGATGGATAAGGTCCCATTTGATCTGGGGAAAGGCTTGAAGGAGGAGGCCAAAGTGTCGATTTCACCCTTTGTAATCCTTCATCATACCGGGCATATTTCTCAAGATCGTGGGGATCACTGGGATTGGCTGATCCAATTTCCGGAATATTTCCTAGCAGAATTGACGCCTCGGATGCAAGCTTGCAAGCGGGAGCAAATTCGGGGATTGCTGACATTTGCCAGCGAAACGGATCCAATTCGATGGTCTCGGGAGACCAGCTTCTGGCGTTTAGCGCCCCACCGGCTGCTGTATTTGGACTATCAAGGAGAGGTTTCTGGCGAAAGGGGAGCCGTCAAGCGAATTGCTAGCGGACAGCTAGAGTGGATTTTTCTCGGCGATTTCCGGATCGAGTTCCGCTTGTTACGGCTGGGTTGGATGGAGGATCGCCAAGTCAGCGGCTGGTTGACTCCCGCTGAGGATCAGGGGGCTTCCACCAACAGTCCAGCGGGACAATACTCTTTGGCCCTCGATCTCGAAAATTTAACCCGAATCGAGGGACCGGCTTCGAGAGCCCCCTTGCCATGGACCGCCGACATTGCCGATCCTGGTCCACTTTGGCGATTTTCCTAACCCCATTTGCTCTGGTCTCCGTTCTAGGATTTTTCTTGACGCATGAATCTTTCGCCGATGATGAAGCAGTACGAGGAGGCCAAGGCGGCCAGCGGGGACGCGATCCTGCTGTTTCGCATGGGGGACTTTTACGAGCTCTTTCACGACGATGCCAAGACAGCCGCTAGAGTCTTGGGGCTAACCCTAACGAGCCGTGACAAAGGGGAAAATCCGATCCCGATGGCCGGTTTCCCCCATCATCAACTCGAGGGCTATTTAGCGAAGCTAGTCCGTCAAGGGTTCCGTGTGGCCGTCTGCGAGCAGATCGAAGACCCGGCGTTGGCCAAAGGTTTAGTTCGTCGCGAGGTCCAGCGGATCGTCACAGCAGGGACGCTCACCGACGATGCTCTGTTGGATCCGACCAAAAGCAACCTGCTACTGTGTGTCTATTCTCCCAAGCCTGGTTCGATCGACAGCGATGCCCTTGTGGGTTTGGCTTGGGTGGAACTCTCGACGGGTCGATTCGAAGCTGCTTGCTATCGAGCCTCGCAGCTTTCGGACCAGATCTCTCGGCTGGAACCCGCGGAGATCCTCCTCCGAGAAGACGATTCGGTATTGGGGAGTGACCCGTTGGATCGTTGGTCGATTTCGCGTCGTCCGCTTTGGCAGTTTGGGGTCGAGGAAGCCACTCGAGTTTTGCACGAGCATTTCGGGGTGATGGAGCTAAGCGGCATGGGTTGGGATACCAGTACCGAGGATCGATTCGCCATTTGTGCTGCCGGTGCCGCGCTCGCTTATTTGAGAGAGACCCAAAAGTCGCCGATGGATCACATCCAGCAACTGCTACCGGCCAGGCTTTTTCGCTGCATGGAAATCGATGCTTCCACAAGGCGATCTTTGGAATTAACTCAAACGATCCGCACCGCATCGCGTGATGGTTCGCTGCTAGAGGTCATCGATCAGACGCAAACCTCGATGGGTTCGCGACGGCTCGGTCAGTGGCTTGCTTCTCCCTTAATCGCCATCGATGAAATCCGTGAGCGACTTGGGATGGTTGATTCCTTGGTAAAGAGTTCCAAACTCAGGCAGTCTCTGCGCGATGTTTTGCGGGACATTTACGATCTGGAGCGATTACTAGCTCGCGTTGCCACCGGTCGATGCAGTCCTCGCGATTTGCAGCAGGTTGGTCGATCGCTCATGCAGATCCCCAAAGTACAAGCGATTGTCGGGGAAATTCAGAAGCCGCGAGCTAGTGTCTTGCAGAGCCGTTTGGATCCCTGCCAGGCGCTGAGCAACCGTCTTCGATCGGCCTTGCAGGAAGAATGCCCGTTGCTTTCCAAGGCTGGTG
>JBJTAQ010000639.1:0-15562 GCA_046090945.1 Pirellula sp. | reverse complement strand
GGGATTTCGCTCGAAGGTTGGTGGTATCCGACCAAACTCTCGCCAGCCTTTTTCTCGGCACCTGGAGCTCGGGATGTGATCTTTGAAAGTCAGGACAACAAATACGCGATCTCGATGACCCGATCGCTTGTCGATCACGCGAAGAAGTACCCAACCGACAGCGACAAATCGCTTTTCGGAGCGCAGGACGAGGCATCCAAACGCAACATCAAGTACATCGGGCTCGACACTCAGGTGTTTGCTGCGGCCATGTTGCCATCGCCATCGGCACCTGGGTCGATGAATGGTTTAAGCAAAGCCAAAGCGACCGTGCTGAACAATCAATTTTTAGATCCTGCGAAATTTGATGCCCAGCGACAACAGGCTTACAACACAGGCTTTTGGTTCGTGACACCGACAGCGAACATCCCTCCTCAAGGCGAGCAGACATCCGCGTATTGGATCTTTGCCGGCCCGAAATCCCCGGAACTGCTTTCGGCCTACAAGCTCGACGAGGCGATCGAGTACGGTTGGGACATCTTTGGATTCTTTGCCGTTCGACTCGGCTGGATTTTGCACTTTTTCTACCACATCGTCGGCAACTATGGTCTTGCGATCATGATGCTAACGGTTCTGGTCCGTTCGCTGATGTTTCCGGTCAGTCGCCGCATGGCGATCAACGCGCAAAAAATGCAATCGGTGCAACCTCAAATGGCCAAGCTCAAGGAGGCTCTCAAGGACGAGCCGACCAAGATGATGGCGGCCCAGCAGATGCTCATGAAGAAGGCGGGGATCAATCAGTTGGCCGGCTGTTTACCCGCGATGATCCAATTGCCGATCGTCATCGGATTGTATCGCTGCGTTTCGGTCGACGTAGCGCTCAGGCAGCAACCCTTGATTCCGGGGATCGAGTGGTGCTCGAACCTTGCCGGTCCTGACATGTTCCTGGATTGGCAGCAATCGATGCCGCAGTTCATCGCAGGCAAGGGCCCTGGTTGGTTCGGTCCCTATTTAAACATTCTCCCATTGATCACCATCACGCTGTTTATTATTCAGCAGAAGGTGCTCATGCCCAAAGCGACCGACGAGCAAACTCGCTTGGCCCAACAAATGATGATGGTCATGACCATCATGATGGGTGTCTTGTTCTTCCGCGTTCCTGCAGGTTTGTGCATCTACTTCATCACCTCGTCAACTTGGTCTCTGATCGAAAGATTTCTCATTAAGAAGTACACCCCTCAAGCCGAGATCAAGAGCTTGCCAGAGGGAACCGTCAGTGAAATCCTCTCGGCGGTGGCCAATACATCTCCTGGCCGAAGACCTTCGTTGCCCAGCGCACCGCGAGGAGATAAGCCCAAGTTAAAGAACACCAAACCGCCGGAGACATTCGCTGAGTTGTTCGAACCTCTCTTCAAAAGGAATCCACCAGCGAGCGATATCAGCGATGCGCAGAAGTCCAAAAACAATTCCGGTACTTCTTCCCGCCCGGAGCGAGCTAGGCCCAATCGAAACCCGCCCGGCAAGAAGAAGTCCAAGTAGTCGGTAACCCCTGAGATTCGATAGGAACCCAGACATGTCGATCCGTTCTGCGATGCATTCCCTGGGACTGCTCCTGTGCTCACTCTGTGTGTGGACTGGTTGCTCAGGTTCTTCGTCAAAACCGGAGTCCGGGACGCATGCATCTTCAAATCCAACAGCGAAGCCTGGTGCTCCCACCAAACAGATCGGCATTTCGATTTTGACAACGGCCAATCCGTTCTTTGTCGAAATTTCGGATTCAGTCAAACAAGCCGCCAAGCAGGCAGGCTATGAACTCATCAGCGTCAGTGGTGAATACGACGCCAACAAACAACAGAATCAGGTCAAAGACTTCATCGTACAAAAAGTCTCAGCCATTATCTTGACCCCTTGCGACAGCCGGGCTGTCGGGACTGCGATCCAAGAAGCCAACGCGGCAGGTATTCCCGTCTTTACTGCTGACATCGCTTCGATCGCTTCGGGTGCAAAGGTCATCACTCACGTGGCAACCGACAATTACAGCGGAGGCCGTCAAGCCGCCATCGCCATGATCGAAGCCTTGGGTGGTCAAGGCAAGGTGGCCATCTTGGACTTTCCACAGGTCGAAAGCGTGATGCTGCGAACCAAAGGATTCCGCGAAGAACTCGATGAGCAGAAAAAATCCAAGGGGGTGACGATCGAAATCGTTGGCGTGCTCCCCGGAGATGGTGCCAAGGACAAGAGCTACAAAGCCACTCAGGATCTGCTTCAAAGCCACCCGGATCTCAACGGCATCTTCGCTATCAATGATCCATCGGCGCTGGGTTGCTATGCCGCGCTGGAGAATGCAGGGGTGGCTGACAAGATCAAGATTGTCGGTTTCGATGGGCAAATCGATGGAAAAAGGGCTATCCGCGATGGAAAGATCTATGCAGATCCGATTCAGTTTCCAGTTCGCATCGGACAAGAGACCATGGCTGTGGTGTTGAAGTACCTCAACGGAGAAGATGTCCCGGCCGAAATCCTGATCCCAACAGAACTTTATCGGCAGTCGGATGGCAAGTCCGATCCGTCCCTCTGAAGATTGGACAAGCCATGAGTGATGCTATTCAAAGCGGACTTGGAGTCAACGCGGAATTCGCGAAAAACAACGCCCTTCGATCTGCCGATGGTCGATGGATCTTCAAGCTTGATCGAGACGCTTGGAACCATCTGCGATTGCAAGACGCTCAAGGGAGGGTCTATACCGATGTGATGGTCGTGCCGATGTATCCGGTTGCTACCCCAAAGGAGTGGGTCTCTATCGTATCCAAAGATGGTGAAGAGCTCGTTTGCCTACGCAATCTCGATGGGCTCGATTCGGCTGGCCGCGAGGCGATCGATCAAGAATTGGAGCTGCGTGAATTCGTCCCTCAGATCCTGAAAGTTCATTGGGTTTCGGGGACTCAGGAGCCTTGTGAATGGGATGTCGAGACCAATCGCGGCCGCACTCGCTTTGTGCTCAATGCCGAGGAGGATGTCCGGCGGGTGACCGCCTGGACCATCCATTTCATCGATGCCAACGGCAGTCGCTTCCGTGTCGATGATATCCGCAAACTCGACAGTCGTTCGCGAAGCTACGTCGAGTGGTATGTATAGTCAGAAACTGCGTTCATGCAACAAACATCCGACATCCAAGGCTCGTTGATTTTGCTCGGGACCGGAACCAGCGTGGGCGTTCCGTGTCTAGGCTGCGATTGCCAGGTTTGCTCCGGAGGTCATCCACGCAATCAAAGAACGCGTTCAAGCGCGATTCTTGGACTACCCTACGGCAACCTGTTGATCGACACCCCACCGGATCTACGCCATCAACTCCTCCGGGAAAAAATCCCGCTGGTCCATGCGGTCCTTTATACGCACGAGCATGCCGATCACCTGCACGGGCTAGACGACGTTCGTTTGTTCCCGTTTCGACTAGGCCACCCGATCCCAATCTACGCCTCGGAGGTGGTTCAGGCCCGCATTCGTCGTGTCTTCGATTATGCGTTTGATCAACGAGAGCAAACCCATCCGGGGGCAGCGCCGAGCATGCAACTCAAATCGGTCGACGATCAGCCTCTGGAGATTCTTGGTTCTAAACTGATCCCTGTGCCGCTTATCCATGGCCCCTACTGCAACGTTTACGGTTATCGAATCGGTAATGTCGCCTACTGCACCGATACCAATCGAATCGAATCATCGAGTCTGGAACTGCTCCGTGGGCTCGATGTCTTGGTCCTCGATGCACTGCGACTGACTAGCCACCCGACCCATTTTTCCGTCGGAGAGGCCTTGGATATCATCGAACTCTTGCAACCCAAAAAAGCTTATTTGACCCATCTTTCGCACGAATTGGATTACACAACTTTCCATCGCGAGTTGCCCGAGCATGTCGCTTTAGCTTATGATGGCCTTCGAATTCCCCTGACCTAAACCGCTGCGATGGCCCAATCTCTGAACAATACTCCCAACCAAGTTTCGATCGAATCGCTTCTTGCGATTTTTTATCATGATCGCTCAGAGCTCGCGAATTTCGAGAGAGTATCGGCTGAGCAATTGCCCGATGTCTATGGGAAACTTCTAAATCACTCCAGCCACATGACCGTTGCGGTCGAAGAGTTCTATCGGGATCAGGTAGACGTTCGGGTGCTCAGGTCGCAATCGGATCAAGTGCACTACTGCCGTGAGATACTCCTGCGTTCGAATCGTATCGACAAAGTGGTTCAGTATGGCATCGTTCGGCTGAAACTCGATCTGATCTCCGAACCAGCTCGTTCTGAAATTCTTGCGCAGAACAAACCCCTTGGTCGGGTCTTGATCGACCGCGAGATTCTAAGAGTAGTCGAACTGTTTGATCTGTTCCGGATCACCTGTGGCCCAAAGCTTGCGGAGTTTTTCTCGGTGCCCGAAGGAACTTGTACCTATGGTCGCACCGCCATGATCCATTGCGATCGTGAACCGGCGATCGAACTGCTCGAGATCGTTGCTCCAACAAGTTAGTACTTATTAGGATTTCGGTGCCATGACCATTTATTACCGTACAGGAAGTCCAAATCACGTTCTCGGCATGGACGATTTCCTGCAAGCTCTTAATGTTTCGATGGATGCGTTCTGCAAGGCGCGAGGTCAAGCCGGCCCAAAGCGTGTGCTAGCCATCCCGCCAGATCATACTCGAATGGATTCCCAAGCCGGACCGATCACCCGAGCTGCTTGGCAACTCCTGGGTGACCGCCTGAGCGATGTGATGCCCGCACTTGGAACTCATGAAGCGATGAAAGAGCCCGAGCTCCAAAAGATGTTCGGAGACTTGCCCAGAGATTTGATCCGAGTGCATCGTTTCCGAACCGATGTCGATACCTTGGGGTATGTCGACCAAGAATTCGTGACTCAAGCGACCGAGGGGATCTACACCAAACCTTGGCCAGCCCAAGTCAATCGAATCATCTCGCAGGGGGGGCACGATTTGATCCTGTCGATAGGCCAAGTCGTCCCGCACGAGGTGATCGGGATGGCCAACTATACCAAGAACATCTTTGTTGGAACCGGTGGCAACGCAGGGATCGACGATAGTCATTACCTGAGTGCTCTGTATGGTTGCGAGCGAATCATGGGACGCTGCGATAATCCCCTCCGACGTATCCTCAACCGCGGCGCAGAGATGTTCCTCACCCCGTTTCCAATTCTCTACGTGCTGACCGTCGTTGAATCGACCCAAAATGCTGGACCGGTCGTGCGAGGTATCTTCGTGGGCGACGACCACTCTGTGTTTTTCGAAGCCGGTGAGTTGTCAGCCAAGGTCAATTGTTTCCGGTTGGACCGTGCCCCCGAGAGGCTCGTCGTTTGGATGGATCCGGCCAAGTACAAGAAGACGTGGGTTGGCAACAAAGCGATTTATCGAACTCGCATGGCCGTGGCCGATGGGGGCACGATTGTTGTCGTCGCACCCGGCGTGGACCGCTTCGGAGAGCACCCCGAGGGAGACGCACTGATCAGAGAGCACGGCTATCGAAGCACCCAGGAGATCTTGGAGCGGACCAAGACTCATGAAGGGTTAGGAAAAAACCTTTCGATTGCAGCCCATTTGATCCACGGATCGCCCGACGGTCGTTTCGAGGTGGAATACTGCCCGGGCGGGTTGAGCAAGCAGGAAATCGAGGGTGTTTGCTTCCGCTATGGCGATTGGCAAGAGGCCATGACGCGATATCGAATTGAGGGCTTGAAGGATGGTTGGCATACCACCTCGGACGGGCAGGAATACTATTTCGTAAGAAATCCAGGTCTGGGCTTGTGGATGCACCGAGGCCACCAACACGCCTTCGAGTGAGAGCCAACATTCCGCTGCTTGAAAAAAGGAAAGCCGTCAAAATCAGTTTTGTTAATACAAAGGCTGCACGAATGATACTAACAAACCAGGCAGACTAGGAAAAAAACCGTAGCTTGGGGAATTGGGGGAAATGCGAATTCTGGAATTGATTTCGACCCGAAGTTCATTTTATAAACGTCTGACCAACCTCCGAGGAAGGACTCTCGCTGATGAACCGTCGTATCAACCGCAGAATTCGAGTGGCAGAGCCCGTGCTTGACGGCAACGAAGCCCTGTACGTGATGGATTGCCTGGAATCTACTTGGATCTCTTCCCGCGGGTCGTACATAGATCGATTCGAAGGACTGCTTGCTGAGTACTGCCAAGTGCCCCATGCGGTGGTGACCAACAACGGCACGACCTCTTTGCACTTGGCCCTTGCTGCCGCAGGGATTGGCCCAGGTGACGAGGTGGTCATGCCGACGCTTTCGTACATCGCCACAGCCAATGCGGCTCATTATTGCCAAGCCAAACCGGTATTTGTCGACTGCGAGCCGAACTACTTATCGATGGACCCGAATCGGGTCGACGACGCAATCACATCGAAAACCAAAGCGATCCTAACCGTACCGCTGTATGGACACCCGGTCGACATGGATCCGATTCGCGAAATTGCCAGGCAGCATGGATTGCTGGTGATCGAGGATGCCGCCGAGGCAATCGGTGCCTTGTACAAAGGACGCCCAGTAGGCTCTCTTGCTGACGCTTCCTCCTTCAGCTTCTTCGGGAACAAGACGATCACTACCGGAGAGGGTGGTGCGATCACCACTGCCGACGAGCAACTGGCCAATCGCATGCGATTCCTGCGGGGTCAAGCCGTCGATCCGAACAAGAACTATTGGCATCCCGAAGTCGGCTTCAACTACCGCATGACCAACATTGCCGCAGCGATCGGATGTGCGCAAGCCGAGCGTTTGGATATCCATGTTCAGCGGCGGCAACAAGTTGCCCAGTGGTACTTCGAGGAACTCGGCGGTTATCAGGACATCTTTCAACTCCCTTTTGCGGCACCATGGGCCCAGCATTCCTATTGGATGTACACCATTCTGATGCGTCCTGAGACCGCCGTGCCACGCGACGAATGGATTCGACTCCTGGCCGAATCGGGGATCGAAAGCCGACCGGTTTTTTATCCCATTCACACCATGCCGATGTATCTGGACAGATCAGCCAAATACCCGGTCGCCGAACAATGCTCACGATTGGGTATCAATCTGCCCACGCATGGCAAACTGACCCAAGAGGATGTGAGCTATGTCTGCGAGCATGTCGTTGCAACTTGGAAGCTGCTCAGGAGGAGCCAATCGAACTCTCTAGTTCGAGCCGCCTAGCGGCCTGATACCACTTGCGTCCAATCGGCCACAAACTCAGGAGGGAACGACGAATAACTTGGCCGCTTGCCCTTTCTTGAATTGCAGCGAAGACCGCTTGGTGCGCGTCTGGAGGATCGACACCGAGTTTTCTTGAGCCTCGATACGGTCCAAGAATAGACGATGGACCAAGACCAGTGGGCCCTGAGATGCTGGCCCCTGAGATGCTGGCCCGTCAGGTGGTGTGAGTTCCAGGTGAATCCAAAGCCAACCTCGCTCGCTTTCCATGCCAACCCACTGGAGTTTCGATCGCTGGTCGATCTGATTGGATTTTTCCTCGAGCGACCTAGCAGGCGCGAGCTTGGATATTTGCTCGTGAATATCCTTCAAGTCTTTCGAATCCGTATTGCTCATTAAAAAGAATTGGTTGCTTAGATAGTCGATGACCACCTCCGCAAAGTCCTTGTCCTCACGACTGACATTCCTGCGATTCAAGTCCGTGAGCGCCAACTCAAGATCCCGGGGATGCATCCTAAGCGACACCTCCCACTGTCCGGTTTGGGGGTTGTGCTGCATTTGGCCGACGCATATGTGGAATGGGTGATTCGCCCATAGGATCACATTGCCGGGGCAAAGAAATAGCGCCCACAACCAGCATAGCATCAGGCTCGCGCAGAGTTGGTATCTCATGATCGCTCCATAGTATCCGATTGGCTTGACCTAGACTCCGGGGACAGCCTGCGCGCGTTTCTTCTTGTCCTTTTTCTTCTCATTGTTTTTCGCTGGCTTTTTCGCCGGCTCAGGCTGTGGGTTTGGTTCTGCGGGGGGTGTGACCTGAGGCTGTTGCTGTTTTTTCTCGGCGGACTCCTTGGCACGTTTGGCCTGCGCCATCGGATTGTCGTCCGAACCCCTCCGCTGGGATTTAAACAATTGGAAGCGTGTCGGTTCGATCACCGGAGGAAAATGATTGTTGTCCCGATTGATATCAGCCGTTTCCCGATATGGATCGAGCTCGAATTTAACGACTGGCTGATCGGTAATGACCAATGTATCGCAAACATTCGCATCGACCCTCCAGATCTCAGCGGGCAAACGGACCTCTTGGGTTGATCCGTCCTCGAGTGTTAGCAGCACGATGATCGGCATGACCAATCCTCCGACGTTTCGAAACTGCAAGCGATAAAATCGGTCGGTATTGGCCAAGAGTTCCTTCTCGTTCTCGGTGAATTGTTCCATGGCCTTTTGATAAGCCGCTCTCTGCTGGTCGGTAACGGCTCGGGGATCGTACTCGTTGTAGAAGTCCTTGAGCTCCGGATATTGATCGGCTCGCTTGGGCAAGTCCCGATTACGCTTCTTCGAGAGGGTCGGCAATTGAGCTTCTCGCTTGGCTTTTTCATCGGCAGCGATCTGGTCCGGGGTTCGGCGATCGACCATGTAGACATCGATTTTATCCAAAGCGATATCGCAGTGGTCGGTGGTATAGAACCAGCCTCTCCAAAACCAATCGAGGTCTCGTCCTGTTGCATCCTCAATCGTTCGGAAAAAATCCGCAGGCATCGGCCGTTTGAACTTCCAACGCCTCGCGTACTCCTTGAAGGCAAAGTCGAACAAATCCCGACCAAGGATTGTCTCTCGAAGGATATTCAGCGCGGTGGCCGGTTTGCTGTAAGCGTTCGGCCCAAATTGCATGATCGAGTCGCTGTTGGTCATGATCGGAACTTGGTTTGTACTCTGCATGTACGGGACGATCAACTCCGGCTCTCCTCGTTGGGATGGATAATCTTGTTCCCATTCCTGTTCGGCTAAATACTGAAGAAAAGTATTCAAACCTTCGTCCATCCAAGACCACTGCCTCTCATCGCTGTTGACGATCATCGGGAAATAGTTGTGTCCTACTTCGTGGATGATCACTGTGATCAGATCGTATTTGGTGGATGCTGAATAAGTCCCATCTTCGCGAGGTCTCGGACCATTGAAGCAAATCATCGGGTATTCCATCCCCCCTACCGGTCCGTTGACGCTGATCGCAACCGGATAGGGATAATCAAACGTATAGCGACTGTAGACGTTCAAGGTATGAATGATGGCATGGGTCGAGTATTTGCTCCAAAGCGGTTCACCTTCGTTTGGGTAATAGCTCATCGCCATCACGGAATTGTCATTGACTCTGTGGCCTTGCGCATCCCAGATAAACTTTCTACTAGAGGCAAACGCAAAGTCTCGCACGGCCTCAGCTCGGAAAATCCATGTCTTGGACTGCTCGGTTTTCTCCTTCTCGTTCTCCTTGGCCTCCTCGGGGGTGACAATAAAAACCGGCTTGTCGGCCGTACGAGCCTCTTCGAGCCGCGTTTGCTGTGTCTGTGTCAGGACTTCGTTGGGGTTTTGAAGTTCTCCGGTGGCCGCCACGATGTGATCGGACGGGGCTGTAATACGCACCAAATAGTCGCCGAACTCCAGCGTGAACTCACCTTGTCCAAGGTACTGCTTGTGTTGCCATCCGGTAACATCGGTAAAGGCTGCCAATCGCGGAAACCACTGAGCGATCTCATAGATCGAATTCCCGTCTTTTTCAAAAGGCTCGTAACCTGTCCGACCTCCGATGATCTTGGAGTTGTTGATCAAATACGACCATTGGATCTTCAGCGAGTACTCTTGACCAGTCAGAAGCGGTTCGGGCAGATCGATCCGCATCATCGTGTCGACTGTGATAAAGTTCAAGCCGTTTCCTTGAGGGTCGGTAACGCTTTGGATCATACAACCACCGTCGAAGTGCCCGTTGCGATGGAGGATCGAATCCAATTCGGATGTCGAAAGGCGATTCCCAAAGCCAATACGACCGGGGCGTGTGAGATTGGCATCGGATCGAGAGCTGAAGATGTTCGCGTCGAGCTGGATCCATAGGTAGCGGAGCGTGTGCGGCGATTGGTTGCGGTACCGGATGACTTCGGACCCGTGAATCTGATTATCTTTTTCATCGAGTCGCACATCGATCGTATAGTCGACGCGCTGCTGCCAGTAATCCGGACCAGGCTCCCCGTTGGCGGCTCGGTAAGAGTTCGGGGTTGGGAGGATTTCTTCGAGTTGCCGGAATTTATCCTCTTGGCCGTATTTGCGATTTGGGAAAGGCTGGGCGTCTACCAGCGTTGCGGACAGTACCAAGAGGGCAAAAACGCCGGCGAAACGGGAGGTGAATCGGATAACCATGGTTGGTAAATCGGGAGGGTTAAATCGATATTGATTGGCAAAGACTCTAGTTTGATCGCAAACTCAAAGATGTCAAAGAGCCCTTAAACGCAAGGGTTCTCCTATTCGGAATCTTGTGCAAAGCGGATTGCCCAACGGGCGACAAAAAGAACCCTTTTTCTTGCCTCTTTGTTCTTGGAGCGCAGAATAATGGTGTCGGTTTCGAGGGAGAAAGAACCGTACCCGCCAGGAGTTGAGCTTGGTGAAAGTGGCTAAACGTCGTCACGTTCAAAGGGTTTTCGAGGGCTTTCTCCCCCCAAATCGATCCTGCCCGTTGTTATGCTCATCAACCGTTCGTTGTTCTTCCTCCTAGGCACGGACGACCTGCCCCCGCAAGGGGGCTTTTTTATTGGGTCGCTTGCCCCAACGACTCGATTTTGTGGATTTCCTCGACCGAATACAGCTTGCCTTGATTGCAGCCTGGACAGGACTTGGCGATCTTACCCCAGCGACTTGGACTCGCCAGATTCTGTGTCCAAAAGGGCCAGGTTCGACATTGGCGAGGTCGAGCTTCATAGACGCTGCATCGGCGGGTTTTGGGATCAAGGAAAATGCAGTCGCCGTCGGAGTATTCGACGAGGCTTTTGCGATTCCCAACAGCACGAACAAATCGTTTCTCAAAGCCATCGATGTCATCGGCCATGCCCATGATTTGAGCGATCGCCGCAATCTCTTGGTCGTCGACCCAAACAAACCCAGCCTTGGGTCCCGAACAGCAGTCGCCGCAGCCGGTGCATTCAAAGGCAAGGCCCGCTCGATACCAAGGTTCTTTGCGATCAACCGAAGCGTCAGGATTGGACATGGTCTAACCTATTCGAGTTCATTCCGCAGAACGACGCTTAAACCAAACACCTCCTCGAATAGATCGCTGCTTTGGCGAATCGTCAACTGTTCGAGCGAGACGTCTTCGCTACCCCTGGTGATGATCACCAAGCGGTTTTCTTCCCTGACACAGCGAATCGTTCCGATTCGCTCTGAGCGAGACTCGTCCAGAGCGATTGCAAGCCTGAGGATCGCGGCCATTTTCGCCACCGCAATCCGGTCGTTGCGATCGAGTATAGAGTAGCCTTCGTGTTCGGGTTGGGGTGAAGATCGCCTCTGATAGCGCACCACCAAAGACAATAGCAGTTGATCTCGCTCGGATAATCCGAACAGTTCACTGTGTCGGATGATATACATCGCATGCTTGTGATGGGATCGGGTGCTGATAAAGACACCGATTTCGTGGAGGAGCGCCGCTAAATACAGGATCAACTCCATGCGCTGGTCGAGTTGATGCTCCTGGATCAAGTCTAAAAACAATTTGCGGCACAAAGTGGCCACATGCCGAGCATGGGCTTCGTCGAATGCAAAACGGCGTCCCAGGTTGATCGCCGATAAAACGATTTGGTTTCTAAGTTCGACGGTCCATGCATCGCGAACCGAGAGTTCGGTTAGCAGTCCATCTCTAAGATTCGTATCGGCAACGAACAAATGCTCGCTCTTGAATTCCTTGGCAAGTAACGCATAGCTGATCAAGGCTGGCCATAGCGTCTCGGTATCCGCAAAGCTCACTGAGTAGCGACTGATGAGTTCGTCTTCATGCATGTTGCCTATCTGGCGAGCGAACGCTAACAAAGCATCGGCTGCGACACGATGCAACTCACCGTCGGCAACAACCGAATCGATATTTTTGACCGCCATGCGGACATCCCCACCGATGGCAACCATCTGGATCTCGGTCTCACCGACATTCTCGGATATCTGATGGACGATCCTGCGTATCTGCGACTCGATGATCGCTCGCTGCTTGGCGTGCGAGGTCTTGAACCGGTCGACTTGTTCGAGCATTCTCAGCGAACCCAGCCGATACGTGTTCGAGAACTGAATATTTCCGGAACTGACGACTAAGATTTCGGTGCTCCCGCTACCGACCTCGACGATGATGGTTTTGACCGAGGCGAGGATCGGGTTCTTCTGCAATAATGGCTGGATCCCCATGTAGGTGATCCGATTGACCTCCGCCTCGTCTAGTATCCTGATTTCCAGTCCAGTTGCGATGTAGATCCGATCGATGAAGGCCAAACGGTTGCTGGCTTCACGCACAGCACTGGTAGCTACGATTCGGATCTGCTCGGGCCGAGTGATTCCAAACTCCTGCATCAATCGCCAGTAACTTCGTAGAATCCGAACGCACTCCTCGATGCTCTCGCGCGAAATCTCCTGCGAAGTGAAGGTGTCTTTACCGAGCGAAACGGCGCGAGAAACCTCCTCGAGTGTTCGGATTTGCCCCTGTCCCTCGATCTCGGCAATCGCCATCCGGATGCTCGTCGAGCCAATATCGATGACCGCCACGGTGCGAGTTGCACTGGCAGGCGAATTTCCGTTTGGTCGTGCCCCTAGCCCAGCTGACATGAATCACCCTTTAAAGTAACGTTGCGAATCTTCATTCGATCATAATTCCAGAAAGCTTCACAGGCCAATTTCCCTGCTGCTTTCCACCTCTTTGACCACGTCGCTGAGTCTCAAACCTTGCTCCAACGCGATCTTGCGGCAAGCCTCGTATTCAGCCGATAGATTATGCGTACCATCCGGATATCGGACCCGCTTACAAGCCACCTGTCCCCAAGGGGTCTGAACCTGAACGCTCTGACGCTCCAAGATGCTGCGCTGCTGGAGCGAGCGTCGAATCCCTAGAGTGCCGGTATGCTCAAAGATCACACGCTCGATCGAATCGGCTCGATCTGGGCTCGCAAGAACACTCAAAAGAGTCCCCGGCCGGCTCTTCTTCATCTGGATCGCCGTGGTGAAGACATCCAAGGCACCCGAGGACCAAAGCTGCTCGATCGCAAATCCGATCTGCTCGCCGGTGATGTCATCAAGATTGGTTTCAAGCACGACCACCGAATCCCCATTCACGCCACCATCGAACTTTGCCGAATGAACCGTTCCCAAGAAAATCCGCAGAAGATTCGGTCGATCCTGCAATTCCCTCGAACCCGCACCAGAACCGATCGATTCGATCTGCATCGATGGTAGTGCTCCAAAGGAATCCACTAACTCGGACAAGATCGCAGCACCGGTCGGTGTCGTCATCTCCATAGGTAATGCGCACTGGGCGATCGGAACCCCCTTCAACAACTCGGCCGTCGCAGGGGCAGGAAGTGGGACTGTTCCGTGTGCGATCTGCACAGAACCTGTCCCGGTCGGTACTGGACTAGCCACCGCACGCTCGATCTGGAGTTGATCCCAAGCGACCGAACTACCGACGATATCGACTATCGAGTCGATCGCTCCGACTTCGTGAAAGTGCACCTGATCGATCGAAACCCCGTGCACGACCGCTTCTGCTCGGGCCAGTCGCTCGAAGATCCTCGTAGCGATGCGCCTGGCACCCGAGGTTAACTTGGCCCGTGCGATGAGTCCAAGAATCTGTTCCAAGTCTCGGTGGGTAGGGTCGTGCGGAACGTGGATTTGAAGCTTTTGAGCTCTAAAGCCCCGCTTGCGAACTTGGTCGACGGATAACTTGGCATTCAATCCCATCGAATCGATGACAGATTGAATGATCTCAAGACTCGCGCCGCAATCGACCAGAGCGGCCAAGGTCATATCGCCGCTGATCCCACTGAAACAATCTAGGTAAGCGATCCGCATGCTCGATAGGTTTTTCTGGGGGAATTGTTTAAGAAAGTTCGGATTCCACACGGCTAAACGCTTGGAAGCCTCTCTGGTACAATTCTAGCATGCGAGTCCCCATTTATCCCGGTAGCCGTGGCGTGTCGATCAATCTTACACCGATGATCGACGTCACATTTTTGCTGATTATCTTTTTCTTGGTCAGTAGCCATTTGGCCAAGCAAGAGAATTTTCTACCACTTGAACTCCCATTGGCCTCATCGGGAGTCTCCGACTTTTCCGAGCGAACCACCCTCACGGTTCAGATCCCTCCGGATGGAACTTATCTAGTCAACAACAGCCAAGTCTCCCTGGATCAAATCCAAAACTTAATCCTCTCAAAAATGGCGGAGAACTCAAAGAATCCGATACGCATACGGATTCGAACCGACAAATCGGCAGCTTATGCACCGATCGCCAAGCTGCTCAAGCTATGTGCAGTAACGGGAAACTCAGACATCGTTTTTGCGGTTTACCAGGAGGAGCGATGAAGACGAATTACTCGAATCCCCGCGGCCGAAGCTCGCTCGAGAGCATGATGACGCCGATGATCGACGTGGTTTTTCTATTGCTGGTTTTCTTCCTGACAACCGCGTCGTTTCAGCGGATCGAAAAACTGCTCCCAAGCGCCGTGTCTGCAAGCTCCGACTCGACCCTAGGTGAATCTCAAGAGCAACCACCGACCCCACCCCAAGAAGATATTCACGATTGTGTGATCAAGATCAAGGCCAACGGGGATCGGATCGAGTACCTATGGAATGGAGCGGTCGTGGGCTCGCTCCCACAGATCGACGATCGTTTGAAAGCGATCCTCAAGGTTCGGGCCGATGTTCCAATCATCGTCGATCCTGAAGACGCGATCCGTGCAGGCGATGCGCTCGAGGTCTACGACTTGGCCAAACGCGCCGGGGCCACTGCCCTGTACATGGTCGCTCGGTAACCTGCCGATACAAAAAGACCACAATTTCACGAGAAATGCCCGTAGTGTGACCCCCAAAGTGCTATTGCGAACTACCGTTGAATGGTTCTGCAGGCAGGCTAGGCGAAAACGACCGACGGTAACGTAAGGTCCTCTGGTAATGCTTGCAACGAAATTGACGATTTTACGGGGTATTTTGAGGGATGTGGTCTACGATCAAGCAGTGGTGGTCTGAGCCGAAAGACAAAGACGACGGCCGCAAAGCTCATATGACTTTCGCGCGAACGACGATGGGCAATCGCATCCATCGGACCACGCTCTTGTTGCGAAAACAGTTATGGATATGGCCGATTCTGGCCGTGCTGCTGCTATCTCTGATCGGCTATTTGATCACTCGTAGCATTCGTCTGACGATGGAGGCCAATCTCCAATCGCAACTGACGACATTGCTCGAAGTCGAAAAGTCGATGGTGCTCAAGTGGCTTGGTCAGCAAGAGGTCAGCGCCCGAACACTTGCCAATCAAAGCGATCTGCG
The DNA here is from genome assembly GCA_046090945.1 of Pirellula sp. Lineage (GTDB taxonomy): Bacteria > Planctomycetota > Planctomycetia > Pirellulales > Pirellulaceae > JBKCUI01. Next base: position 44 of record JBJTAQ010000639.1, on the reverse strand, counting down.
ACAGCTCGTCGAGCAGTTGGTCAAAACCAATAGGAATCCCTTGG
>JBJTAQ010000638.1:0-3483 GCA_046090945.1 Pirellula sp. | reverse complement strand
TTCCGCGAGCTCTTTTCCCCTCACCCCCGGCCCCTCTCCCCTTCGAAGACTCAGGGGCGAGGGGAGCCAGAGTGTGCAAGGCAACGTCACGGTATAAAAAGTTCGGGCCGATAGGTCCGTAGGGTACGTGAATCAATGCTGGTAGTCATTGCCTTGATCGCAACCTCTCGCAAGCCAACCGTTATGGATTTCTTGCGCTAATCCTTGCTCTGTTTCATGGGAACGAGCTTGCGGTACTCCTCAAGCGCCTCCTGGTACTCCTTGACCCCTTCGGAGGGCAGTACCTCGCGACTCCTTTTTAATTCTCCCTCGACACGATCAATTAAATACTGCCGCTCTTGTTCGGAAGGCACCAGCGGTTTTCCTGGAATGTCAAACCAGATCGGTGCGGTGTGCGCAAATCTCCATCGCCCAGTTTCTGATTTCTGCCACACACGGACCGCGACCCAGCTCGTCGTGTCAAACTGCACTCTTCGACCAAATTCGATTGCACTCGATCCATTCGACCGCGACTCTTGTTCGGTTATGTCTTGCAGTTCGACCTTGCCGTTGACTACCCACTCCACCGACTCGATCGGTCCGTCTGCTTGCACCGCAACTTGCAACCGATCCCCCTCTCGTGCCATACGGACCATCGGCCCTGTGGTGACAAACGATCGCCCCTGTCGTAAACCCTCGATCCAATCCCGATAATGAAACCCGTTTGGTAAATGGACGTATACCCTGCCATAGCCGGTTGGTACCGGGTGCACTCCCGATGCGGTCCCCGCAGAAGGCTGCAAGCGATAACCGCAATTCAATAAGGTCCAATAGGTTCGATGCACATACTCCATCCATTCCTTTTCGCCGCCAACCACTCCATCCCCCAATCCCATCCAAGCCGGAGCTGGTGTCGTCCATTTACTGAAGGCAAACTCCGTTCTCCACATGTGGTTATTCGCCAGTTCATACGTCAAACGATTCCCGAGCAATGGTGGCAATACCAATGCAAATGGCCAATCATGTTTATCCAAATCAAAAATCACACCCTCTCGGTCCGCTTGCGGAATCAGCTGTTTGACCGGAGGAATTCCAGCCCCAAAAGGAGTCTGATGATTTAATGCGAACAAAGCCCCAAGCGTATGCGACTTACCATCGATACTAAAAATCTCCCATTCGGTATTTTTTGGCCAAATCACATGCGAACTATCTACCGAAATCAATTCGCTTGGCAACCTAGCATCGTCCGGATCCGAACGATCACCAAACTCTGCAGTCCGATCGTTGCGTGTCGTCCAATAAACCATCGGCAGCGCCACGTTGATATCCTCGGCCTGAATCGCAACCTTCAATCGATCGATGGTCGTATGCACATGCGTATCGCCACTGTACCACCCCTGCGAAGCCATATCGACCCAACGCTTCAATCGAATCTCCAGCTCCTGCGTCGGTGAATCTACTTGAATCGTCTTGGTCCAAGGAAAATACTCTTTCCCGCGTTCCACGCACACCTTGTAATTTCCGGGAGGCAATCGCAGAACAAAAGGATGCGCTGATACACTTGTATGGAATTCATTCGAATCCGGCCGAATCCAATTCTGCTTCTCATACCGCACCGCTGTCCCCTGGGAATCGCTTGCCTGCTCCGCAAAAAACCACTCTCCTGATTCTCCCTGAACATAAATTCGACTTGCAATTGGTTTTCCCGTCTGGTCATCTAGGACCCGCCCAAGCACCATTTGCTCGTCGACCGCATTCCATCGCCTTTCGATCCGCGCTAACTCCTGGTCAATCTCCGTACCTTGATAAAACGACAACCAACCATGTACGGTTCCTGTCTGCCCAGGGGCTAGCTCCGGGAAAATTGGATCCGAGTGCAGGCAAGGGCAAGGGGCATTTCCCCATGTGCGATGATTAGGCTCGAACCCAAGTATCACCCAGCGATTGCCCGCAGAGTTGCGACAGGCTGCTAACGACCCGCGGAATATTTTGTTATCGTTCGTCTGCTGATCAAAGTCCTTGCACCCCTTGAGCATCCCACACATCTGCACACGCAAATCCGACAAAACCTCCGGTGTGCCATTCGTAAGTGTCATGCGAATCGCTAAGTGATCTCGATGCGGTATCGCAAGCAACTCATAAACAACCTTGTTCGGTAACTCCCGACGAAGAAAGTAACTTCCATCGGGCTTGCGCACCCACTCCAACTGCTTTAGACGTACCCCCTTCTTGTCCCAAATCGTGTTGATATGCGTGTGGGCAAGGTAGGTCAGCCCTAAATTGGACCAAAGGGCCTCCGGTGCGTCCAGCACCACATAACTCGAAGGATCCCACGGAGTGAATACACTGAGCTTGGTTTCGCGCTGTGGTTCGATCGCGCCGTCGAGAAACCCAATGCGAGGATGACGTCCACCTGGATAAGGCAATACAAAGATCGGTGGATCGACTTCCGCCAACGGCTTGGTGCTCGGATTAATACGGTATTGACGCAACGCATCGTCGAGTTCGCTCGGTTGCAAGCCCGTGACATCCAATATTTCCTCTCGGGAAAAACCATGGTGCCAAACCATATTCTCCAACCAGCGCCTTAAGTCCGTCGGATCAGTAATCCTTCGGGTCTGTCCTACTTCAACATCTTGGCAAAACGCAAAAGATGTGTTCGCAATGGCAATCAGAACGATATTCGAGCGAATCGCTCTGAGCATATTCCGTAGGAGCATATTCCATAGGTTGAACATGGGGATTTGAATGATCGTTCGAGAGTGTAAAAATCAGTACCGCCACTCCCTCATTGTATCCCAGGTGATGAGATCGAGATGGGTAGTTGCCCCGCCGAGAACAAACAACGTGGCGCGTGGACTCGCGTTAGGGTTCTGTTTGACTCAAAGCCCGAAACAACCGATGCCATCATGGATTGATCAGTTCACAAGAGCCCGATATCATCGGGTTTCTGGGCTAGGCACCATCGAATGGCACAGTGCATAGGTGCGGGCGACTGGGTTTAGGCCGACTCGGCGCAGCAATCTTACATCCTTCTAGGCATCCTACTAGGCTTCATCATGTTGGCGATCCTTGGTGCATTAGTCACGATAGGACTAGGCCTTTTCGGAGCGATCTGGCCTTGTCGCGCCGCATCTTTGGTCGGCATCTCACCGCTTGGTGGGCTAGGACTGTCGGAGATTCGTGCGACCTATGGTGGGCTATTCATGGCCATGGGGCTTGCCTGCCTCTACTTAAATAGCCCTTCGGCATACTTCGTCGCAGGCGCAGCTTGGATAGGTGCGGCGGTGATGCGCATACCGTCTTTATACCTCGATCAAGATTGCTACCCAAAGGCTATCGGGGGTGCTGTCGTTGAATTCAGCATCGGTCTGCTTCTTCTCACAGGTGCAATCTAATCGACCGCAACGGGAGCACCCTTGCTGTCGTTGGCCGCGGTAGGCAACAAGGCCGGCGACTGAGTAAAAACACCCTGCCAAAGTAGTTGTTGGTCCTTGAAATGGG
>JBJTAQ010000637.1:0-1447 GCA_046090945.1 Pirellula sp. | reverse complement strand
GAGGTGGTTCCGACCAGTGCCATCACGGGTGAGGGAATGGATGCCTTGCTCGAGACGCTGCTTACGGTTGCAGAGTTGCACGATTACAAAGCCAATCCGAAACGGGCTGCCATGGGCACTTGCTTGGAGAGCGAGCAGTCGGCCGATCGGGGTGTAATTGCCAAGGTGATGGTTCAGACAGGAACCTTGAGGGTCGGCGATATCGTCTTGTGCGGCACCGCTTATGGGCGTGTGAAATCGATTTACGACACGCTTAAGAGGAATAAGCAGTTGACCGAAGCTGGTCCGTCGATGCCGGTCAATATTACGGGCTTGGACAGGCCGCCTGAGGCGGGTGAGAAGTTCTATGTGCTTGATGATATTGGTCAAGCTCGTCAGTTGGCTGAAACTCGCGAAGAGGATTCGCGAGCCAAGGCGCTTTCGGGCAAATCACCCAAGGTTTCGTTTGAGGCATTCCAGGAGTTGCTGCAATCTGGCAAGTTGGGGGTCAAGGAGGAGAAGGTCGTCTTGAACCTGATCATCCGTGCCGATGCGCGTGGTTCTCTTGAGGCGATTGAGAAGGAGTTGACGAAGCTCGATCACCCCGAGGTTGACATTCGGATTTTGCAGAAATCGGTTGGTGGCATAACAGTGGCCGACGTGACGCTTGCGAGTGCTTCGCAGGGGGTGATTGTCGGATTCAACGTGATCCCCGACGAAGCGGCTCGTGCACTGGCTGACACCAAGAACGTCGAGATTCGCAAGTACGACATTATTTACAACTTGGCACAGGACATTCGAGCGTTGATCGAAGGGCGACTGAAGCCCGAGGAGAAGGTCGTCGAACTAGGTCGAGCCTTTGTCAAAGCGGTCTTTAGCGTATCGAGAGTCGGTACGATTGCTGGTTGTTTCGTGGCTCAGGGTACAATCGAGCGCGGTTGCCGGATTCGTGTGCATCGCGATGGGCGAAAGATTGGCGATTACCAATTAGAGACACTCCGTAGGGTCAAAGAGGACGTCAAGGAAGTCAATCGGGGTATGGAGTGTGGCATCAAGCTGGCTGGTTTTAACGACGTCAAGGTTGATGACGTGCTTGAGGCCTATCGGGTTGAGCAAGTAGCAAGAACGTTGGATATTGCGAAATCATGAGTTCACGTAGGCTACTGAAGGCTGCCGAGGCGATCCGCGAGGTCGTTTCGATGGCGATCATTACCGAGTTGCGAGATCCTCGCGTGCAAAACGTCACGGTTGTTGGTGTCGAGGTGACGCCTGACATGCGCGAGGCGAAAATCTTGGTGAGCGTGATGGGCTCTGAAGCCCAGCAGAGGACGGTGCTCAAGGGACTTCAGAATTCGGTGGGATTCCTGCAATCAAGAATTGCGGACCGGATTGAGACTCGCTACATCCCTCGATTGTCATTTTCCATCGATGACGGGGTTAAGAAGTCGGTAGCGGTCCAGCAGATTCT
>JBJTAQ010000636.1:0-2575 GCA_046090945.1 Pirellula sp. | reverse complement strand
CAAACCAAGAGACCTACCGATTCCAGGTCGGCAACTCAAAGGCATCCACTTTGCGATGGAGTTCTTGACCGCCAATACCGCCAGTCTGCTCGATAGCAATCACAGCGATGGAAAGTACATCTCTGCGAAAGGTAAGCGGGTGGTTGTGATCGGTGGTGGGGATACCGGGTGCGATTGCATCGGTACGAGCCTGCGTCACGGATGCTCGCAATTGGTCAACTTCGAGTTGCTCGATCGACCACCGGAGGATCGAGCCGCCGACAACCCTTGGCCTCAGTGGCCCCGACTCTTTCGCAGCGACTATGGGCACGAGGAGGCCGCCGAGAAGTTTGGCAACGATCCTAGAACTTACAACATCCTGAGCAAGGAGTTTGTCGACGACGGCAAGGGAAATGTGACTGGGATCAAAACCGTACGGGTCGCTTGGAAGTTCGAGAATGGCAAGATGAACATGACCGAGATACCCGGAAGCGAGGAAATAATCGGTGCGGATTTGGTTCTCTTGGCGATGGGCTTTTTGGGACCCGAGCAGTATGTCTCGGAACTCTTGGGGATCGAGACCGATCCGCGAAGCAACTACAAGGCTGAGCATGGACGGTTTGCGACCAACGTTCCAGGGGTGTTCGCTGCAGGAGACTGCCGACGCGGACAGTCGCTGGTTGTATGGGCGATCAACGAAGGTAGAGGAGCAGCCCGAGCAATCGACATCTACTTGCGAGGTCATAGTTCCCTGCCCGCACCAGGAGTCACTCTTGGCTCGGCACTTGCAACTAGCAACGCATGATGATCCGGCGCACAAGGTTCAGCTTTTTGGTCATCCTCGTGGCGATAAGCCATGGGCTGATTGCCCAGGAGCCAAAAGCACCTTTTGCGTATGCGCGTGCGAAAGCCTTTCACATCCCTCCGGAAACAACCACCGAGGAATCAGGTTACTTTTCCCTGTGCGAAAGCCTCGACGGTAAGATCTACATAGGCACGGCCGCTTATGGTCTCAACGCCTATTTGGTCGAGTTTGACCCCAAGTCCGAATCGATGCGAGTTGTTTTAGACACCCACAAACTCGTCGGTCAAACAACAACGGGTTATGCGGCGCAGTCCAAGCTGCATACGCGGAATCACGTGGGACTTTCGGGCAAGATTTATGTGGGGTCCAAGCAGGGATATCCTTCGCAAGCCGAAAAGAAGTTGATCGAGGCCGGGATGCCGATCCCAGAGTACCTCGGCGGCTATGTGATGACCTACGATCCTGCGACTCGTATCGCCGAGAATCTAGGCATGCCGATGCCGTTGACTGCCGAGCAACGAGCTCGCGGCAAGAAGGAGGGCCAAGGGGTTATCGATGTGACATCCGACGAGTCCCGAGGAATCGCCTATGTGATCACTTGCGAAGAACAGCATTGGATGCTCTACGACATGAAAGACAAATCCTATAGCGATCTTGGTGTGATCCTGAGGGACCAACCCAACACGATCGTCGATTACCTTGGACGAGGAACAGCAATCACCGACAAGTACGAAGTTGCCCGGTACGAGCCAGATTCAAAGAGAGTTTCGGTATCCCCTTTGATGGTTGGCGATCGAACTTTTGCCGAATATGTCGGTGCCGATCGAGTGCACCCGGATTGGCGGATTGCCCCCGATGGCAAGACCGCTTATCTGCAACTGCTGAATGATTTACGGATGTTCCAAATCGACTTGACAGGGCCAGCCGATCAGAGCGTACATGCGATCGATCTGGGAAATCGAATCCAAGGCGAGCATCCGGATTCCCGGGGCTCGATCTCGATCGGACCCGATGGCAACGTCTACTCCGTCATCCGCATCGACAACAAGACCGGTTTTGGATCCGGGTACTTGCACCACTTGATCCGCTATGAACCGACTCGAGGCACGATGGCCGACCTGGGGGTATTGGCGATTAGCAACCCAGAGTTTTTCGATTTCACCAAGGGGCCTGGAAAAAACGGAGATGGCAGTCCACGGCCCACCCATGGTTTTCATCGACTGCCAGACGGGACGCTAACGCCGCTTCACGTCGTTTTGGCGATGATCGTCACACGCGATGGAACGATCTATGCAACCACTCTCTACCCGTTTACCTTGATGCGGATCGATCGCTAGCAGTTCGGGTTTGGACAATCCTCCGAGTTGCATCGGCGGCGTCGGATATTGAGTCCATGGGCAGCGATCAAGAAGGCTCCCCCCAAGGGAGTCATCCAAGGCTGAATCGAGCCGATTCCAGCCAACTGAACGTCAGAGACCTCGTGGCTTGCATGCCCATGATTTGCATGCCCGTGGGTTGCATGGTGCGCATGGCCATCGTGAGTATGAGCATGGTCGTGCGAGTGAGCGTGCACCAAAGTCGCAGCGGTTGGAAGTTCTTGGCTGCAGCAATCGCTCGGCATAAAAAACGCGGCCCCGAGGATTAACCCCAGCCCTAGACTCGATAGCGAGAGGATGCGGTAATCGCGGAATCGGACGAACGCAGGCCAGATCGCTAGTGCCACAATGCCACAGCAAACGGCCGCCGCAATCTGATGGAACAGGGGACTTGCCATCCACTCGGTGAATTTCA
>JBJTAQ010000635.1:0-5206 GCA_046090945.1 Pirellula sp. | reverse complement strand
GCTTGAGCAAATTCTCCGCAAAGTTCAGACGTCCATCTGGGAAGAACCTTTGCTGCCATAAATGCTCCGTTGCATTATGGTCCAGGTCACCGAGTTCGCCGATCAGTCCAGCATAATCCCACACCCGACGCCAAAATATTCCAGGTTGCTCGAGCCTCAGTCTAGTAGCGGTTCGAGTTTGGCCATCACGGCCATGGATGAATCCTTGAGAACGGTCCAGCTAAACCGCAAGGAACTTTGCGACCGAGTATTCCAGCTATCGCGCTGCATGCAATCGCTTGGGATCGGTCCAGGTGACCGAGTTGCTGCGGTGATGCCTAACTCAATCGAAGCGATCGTCGCATTTCTTGCGACCAGTGCGATCGGTGGGATCTGGACTTGTTGCTCTCCTGAATTCGGGGATGACGCGATCGTTGATCGTTTTGCACAAACGGCTCCAAAGTTGCTGATTCATGCAACGGCTTCATGGTACAACGGCAAACGCTTCGATCAACGGTCGAGGATTGATTCTCTCGAAAAACGCTTGCCAAATCTCGAGGCTACCTTGATCGTTGAAAATGATCGAGGAGTTGCTGTCGGTCCAGTGTCTGATCGCACTTGGCGTGATTCGCCGCGCGTCACTCATTGGTATTCTGACGTGATGAAATCTCAGTCGACCGAACCGATCGAATTCAAGCGATTTGCATTCAATCATCCCCTGTACATTTTGTATTCGTCGGGTACCACAGGATCCCCAAAGTGCATTGTGCATGGAGCGGGTGGCACGCTCCTGCAGCACGTCAAAGAGCATCAACTTCATAGCGATATCCATCCTCAAGACCGACTGTTTTACTTTACCACAACCGGTTGGATGATGTGGAATTGGCTGACCAGCGCATTGGCGTCGGATGCCTCGATCTATCTCTACGATGGGTCACCGGTATTCCCCGACCACGGAGTCCTGTGGCAGATGGCTCAAGAGCACCGCATCACCCACTTTGGAGCAAGCGCCAGGTACTACGCAGCGCTCGAAAAGCAACCTTATGAGCCCAACAATCATGTTCAAGTCGATTCGATCCGCGTGGTGATGTCGACGGGCTCTCCACTCCTGCCTGAACAGTTCGAATGGATTTATCGCTCGGTGCATGCCGATGTCCACTTGGCGTCGATCTCGGGTGGCACGGATATTGTCTCTTGCTTTGTACTTGGCAACCCAACCATTCCGGTACTGGCCGGTGAGATACAGTCCAAGGGCTTGGGGATGGATGTACGGGTTGTTGACGATCAAGGTGCTCGGCTAAGCGGTATTGCTGGAGAGTTGGTATGCGCCAATGCCGTGCCAAGTATGCCGCTTGGTTTTTGGAACGACCCAGACGGAGACCGGTATCGGGACACTTACTGGAATCGTTTTCCGAACGTATGGTGGCACGGGGATTGGGCGATGGAAACAGAGTCCGGCGGGATGATCATCTACGGCCGATCGGATTCGACATTAAACCCCGGTGGCGTTCGGATAGGTACCGCAGAAATCTACCGGCAACTTGAAGCGTTTCCAGAGATCCTCGAATCGGTGGCTACGGCAAAAAAAGAAGATGGGGATGAGAAGATCGTTTTATTTGTGAAACTTAGGCCGGGAACGCCGATCGATGCAGACTGGGTAACCAAGGTCAAACAGCGTCTCAGATCCCATTGCTCACCTCGACACGTTCCATCCTGGGTCGTCCAAGTCCCGGATCTTCCTAAAACCATTAACGGAAAACTATCAGAAATCGCCGTGCGGAATGCGATCTGCGGAATGGCAATCGGCAATGCAGCAGCCCTAGCGAACCCCGAGTGTCTAGCATTCTTCCAAAACTGGAAGCCTTGACCGACGGATTTCATATATAACAGAACTTAGAACTTCTTTACGCAAGCAGGAATCCTCCCATGAGCAGTAAAAAAGATGACATTCCACTCCGGAAGATCGACCACGTCCGGTTCTTCGTTGGAAACGCTCGTCAGTCGGCTTATTTTTATCGAAACGCCTACGGCTTTGACGTTGTCGCTTATGCAGGCCTTGAGACCAAGGTCAAGAATGAGGCTGGTTACGTGCTCAAACAAGGAGGCATCCACTTTGTGCTCATCTCCCCGCTGAGAGCCAGCCATCCGGAATCCAAAAGGTTGATCCAGCATGGCGACGGCGTATCAGATATCGCCTTACAAGTCGACGATGTACAGGTCGCTTATCAAATGGCGGTCGAGCGAGGAGCGATTGGAGTGGTCGAACCGCAGGCGATCGAGGATCAGTACGGAGTCTACGAGTTCGCTACGATTCAAGCTTATGGAGACACCACCCACACGTTCGTCAATCGCGATCGATATCACGGCGCCTTTGCACCAGGCTTCGATCCGATCGATCCGACTCGTTACAACCCGGCCACTTATCATTCCACAGGCCTCTTGGCAATCGATCACATTGTCGGCAACGTCGAAGAAGGCAAAATGAACCAGTGGGTCGAGTTTTATCGCAAGGTGTTGGGCTTCGAGCAACTGGTATCATTCGACGACAAGGATATCTCGACCGAGTATTCGGCGCTGATGTCCAAAGTGGTCGAAGGGGGCAGAGGCAGGATAAAGTTCCCTATCAACGAACCTGCTCAGGGCCGACGTCGCAGTCAGATCGAGGAATATATCGATTTTTACGGAGGCGCTGGCGTCCAGCATATCGCGCTGGCGACCAACGATATCATCAAAACGGTACAAGCCCTTCGCGACAACGATGTTTCGTTCCTGCGAGTCCCCAGAACCTACTACGATACGCTCAAGGATCGCGTGGGAAACATCAAGGAGGATATCGAGGAACTTGCCGACCTTGGGATCCTCGTCGATCGCGATGACGAAGGCTACATGCTGCAAATCTTCACCAAGCCCGTACAGGATCGCCCAACCTTGTTCTTCGAAATCATACAACGCGAGGGAGCCAAGAGTTTCGGCAAAGGAAACTTCAAAGCCCTCTTCGAAGCGATCGAGCGAGAGCAAGCCATCCGCGGTACACTCTAGCAACTCCGAATGAATCAGGTTCTATTCCCGAATTATTTACTCTGGCTATGTTCGACAAGCAAGAAACAGCAGATCAAGCCGTGTGTGCATCAGACCGACGACGCTGGCTTGTTCAAGCCGGCCTGGGGCTCGGTGGCGTTGCCTTGGCCGATATCCTCCGACAGCAACGAGCACTTGGCGACCAAGGCGTCCCGAGTCGTGGGGTGCTGAATCCTACCCACCATCGACCGACGGCCAAACGAGTCATCTACCTATTCATGGCCGGTGGACCTTCGCAACTCGAGACGTTCGACTACAAACCACTGCTGAACGAAAAGCAAGGTGAAGCGTTACCCGATTCGGTTCGAGCAGGTCAGCGACTCACGGGCATGTCTGGCAACCAAGCCAGTTTGCCACTGGCTGGTTCGATTTTCAAATTCGCACAGCACGGCAACTCTGGAGCCTGGGTCAGCGAACTACTACCCCATACGGCTAAGTATGTCGACGACATGGCGATCATTCGGTCGATGACCACCGAAGCGATCAACCATGACCCGGCTATTACGTTCCTTCAGACAGGCAACCAAATCTCAGGGCGACCAAGCATCGGTGCTTGGATGCACTACGGACTGGGCAGCGACAACGAAAACCTCCCCTGCTTTGTCGTATTGATCACCAAAGGCAAGGTCGATCAGCCCCTGTACTCGCGACTCTGGGGTTCTGGCTTTTTACCAGCGAGATACCAAGGGGTCCAGTTTCGCTCTGGTAAAGAGCCAGTACTGTATCTGACCAACCCTCCCGGAATCGATTCAGCAAGCCGCCGAAAGATGCTCGATCGACTCAAGGAATTGCACGAGGCTCAAGCCCAGCGAACTGCCGATCCTGAGCTCTCGGCACGCATCGGGCAGTACGAGATGGCCTATCGTATGCAAACTAGTGTACCTGAGGTCACCGATCTATCGGGAGAGAGCCAAGCGACGTTCGAGCGTTATGGAGCCCAAGCCAAAACGCCAGGCACATTTGCCGCCAACTGCTTGCTCGCAAGGCGGCTCGCAGAGCGAGGGGTAAAGTTCATTCAGCTTTACCATCAAGGCTGGGACCATCACGGCGGGGTTCCTGGGGGGATGCGCACGCAATGCTCCGAGACCGATCAGCCGACCGGAGCTCTACTGCAGGATCTCAAAGACCGAGGAATGCTCGACGACACTCTAGTCGTCTGGGGTGGCGAGTTCGGTAGAACAAATTACTCGCAGGGCAAGTTAACAGCAGACAACTATGGGCGAGATCATCATCCGAGATGCTTTTCGATGTGGATGGCCGGCGGTGGTATCCGTGGCGGAACCGTCTACGGAGAAACTTGTCCGTTCGGCTACAACGTTGTCGAAAATCCAGTGCATGTACGGGACTTTCACGCCACACTACTCCACACTCTAGGGATCTACCACGAGCGATTCACCTCCAAATTCCAAGGGCTCGATGCGCGATTGACCGGTGTCGATCCTGCTCGCGTGGTGACGGAAATCATCCGGTAAAATCGAAATCAAATGGCTATGTTTTTTCGCGAAACAAACGACTCAATCGTTCTATCTATCGCGCATCGAAAGAACAGAAATAGAGATGATTGCTCAGAAGTCCTTGATCTAGCCGATTTATGCGCACGGGCTTTGAGTGTGGGCAAAAGCGTATGCTGCGACCTAAGCGGTATCGAACGAATGGAGTCCGAATTGCTCGACGAGTTGATCCTGGCTGACCAAGTTACCAAGCAGCATTCGCTCTCGTTGACGATCGTTGATATCCATCCTGTGTTAAAAGAGGTCTTCAAGACGACGAAACTCGATCAAATTTTTACGATCGCCGAAGAGGATTCTTAGTCCCGGGCTGCAATCGATGCGTTTTACTTGCGCAAGCTCATCAGGTACTCGACCACATCGACCAGATCCTGTTCGCTGATGAGTTCCTGAAGATTCTCTGGCATCAGCGACTTTTCCTGCTTCTGTAGCTCATCGAGATCCCCTGCTGGAATCATTCGCTCAATCCCCTTGGCATCCTTGATCGTGACTCCCTGCTCGGTTTTCGATACGAGCAGTCCAGTGATCACTTCACCGTCGTCGGTCCGAGCCGTATAAGCTTCGTAGTTATGACTGATGCCAGCGCTCGGTGCCAAGATCGAGACGAACATCGCCTCGCGGCTAAGCTTGTTTCCAATCTC
>JBJTAQ010000634.1:0-3855 GCA_046090945.1 Pirellula sp. | reverse complement strand
CAGCATCAGCGGCATGACTTGCCGAACCTCTTTCCAAAGCAGGGCCCTGGACCAAGACGCGTGATTGGATATCGATGCAGTCGCTTGACTACTCATGATTTTCCAGCCTCCATGGTTGTTGGAACGCTCGCTTCGGAAACTCGTTTGTAAATGCTGTCACCGCGTGTGCAAGCAACAAATAGCTCTTCAAGGCTGGCACTTCTGGATTGAGCCCCCAGAACTCCAGTGGCTTGGCGCCAGTAAGCGGCGGCTTCATCGCCGTCGCCTTGGACAATCAACTGCTTTTGTCTGCCTTCGGTGATCTCCGCGAGAATCCGGCTCGGTGCGGGCAAATCGCCAAGGGCAATCAGCGGATCACTTAGAGAGACCGTCACCAAAGCGATCGATTCCTTAAGATCAGCCAATGGGCCGACGAGTTGGACTTTGCCTTTGTGCAAGATAGCGATTGTATCTGCTACGCGTTCGATCTCGGAAATTTGGTGGCTCGATAAGAACACCGTTCGACCTGTGGCCGCCACACTGATCATGCTTTCAAGAAACTCGCGTCGGACGATTGGGTCCAAGCCTGAGGTTGGCTCGTCGAGGATCAGCAGTTCAGGATCGTGCGCTAGAGCCAACGACAATGCTACTTTGGAACGCTGGCCCTTGCTCAATTGCTTGATCTTACGCCCCGCAGGCAGATCGTATCGGGCGATGAAATCTTGGTAGCGATCTTTAAAGCCCTCGGGATAGAACGACGAAGCGAACCAGCCGATCTCGCCGATGGTCATCCAATCATAGAGTGCTGGAGAGTCCGAGACGTATCCGATACGTTTGCGAAGCTCGAGGGCTTGGTCGGATACCGTGGGGTCCAGTCCTAGTATCGAGCAAGTTCCTTTCGAAGGCTTTTGGAAGCCGGTCATGATTTTGATGAGAGTTGTTTTCCCAGCTCCGTTTTCACCAAGGATTGCCATGACTGTTCCGGGGGCGACCGAAAGATCGATCCCTTTCAAGGCATCGCAGCCTCGGTAGTGCATTTCTATTGCGTTGATCTTGATCGCATCGTTCATAAGAGAGTCCTCCGATGGATGTTAATTTTACGATTTGTGTTTCGATGACAGTTGAATTAGGCAGGCTCTGATTCGTCGGCAGCCGAGCCGACAGGCGATGCGACGGTGGCCACGTTGCCATCGAGCAGGCCGAGTTGGTCGAGCATCAGTCGTCGGACTTCTTTGGTCGAGAGTCCGCCATGGAGAGCTTCGCTGATAGCCGATCGAAGACGTTCTTCGAGCAGTTTGCGGCGAGCTTGATTGCACTGGGCGACGGCTTCGGCGCGGATCGCCAGGCCTCGGCCCCGGAGCGACTCGCAGATTCCGTCGGACTGTAGGATTTGGAAGGCTTTGGCGACCGTGTTGGGGTTGATAGCCAACTGAACGCTCAGCGTCCGGACGCTTGGTAAGAGTTGGCCTGGGATCAGCACCCCATCGGCCACGGCAAACTTGACCTGCCGAACGATCTGTTCGTAGATCGCGATGCCATTGCTCGGATCGATCGAGAAAAACATAAAAACACCCGCTGCTAGAGTACGCGACTAGTGCACTAGCTAAGTATTACACCAGATCGGTCGCGAATCTATAGGGATTCGAGGATTTTCAGCGGGAATTTCAAAAAACTGTGCGCCAAGAAGAATGAAGGTGTTAGCAACCGCAGAGTGTAGGCTCCACGTAGGGTACCTTGGCGATAGCCCATCGCTGTGTTGGCTGCGGCGCGGTACTGCGGAGCTGCGACCACATAGTCGCTCTTGTCCCCAAAAGATCTCGAAGGCTTCGTCGAGGATCGGTCGCAGTTCAGGAAAGATCGGGCATCCCCCCTGCCCCTTGCTCCCGCCAGCGGGAGAAGGGGAGCCAAGCAGTTGTGCGTTTTATCAAGCAACAAGCAAACCACATGGAGCGGGAACTCGCGTTGCGGTTCCGTTTGCCGGCTGGGATTGTTCAAAGAATTCGTCTGAAAATCTCGAATAATACGGCTGCGCGGTCTTTCCATTACGATTAAAACTTAGGGGCTGTTTTAGGATCGTGTGTGATTACAGGGCTTTGGGGTGAGAGATGCTGGTCGATCATCGGGTGCGAAAGAGCCGAAAATTTTGGGTCTTTTGGGTCATCCTCGCGGTTCTGCTCTCGGTGGATAAGGGGTTCGCGGGCCGGGGATTTGCGGCCGCTTTTGTTGCCGATCCTGAGATCGCCGCGTTGGATCAGATCCGTTTGGATTACGCTAGTGCGATCGGTAGGCGAGACGAGATTTTCAGCCAATACAATGAAGCGCTTCGGCTCAGGCAGCGGACGATTTTCGATGCACAAGCCTATGCACGAGCGATGGCAAGGGGAGGACCGAATGGTTTCCTGATCAACTTTAACGTCTACATGGCGGCCCAACAGATGTGCGAGCGCCGAATCCTGGCTTGCAATGCAAAGCAAATCAATTTGGAAATCGAGTTCAATCGATGGACACTGGAGTGGCCGAAATTTATGGAAAGGTATTGGCCACATTCCGATCCAGAACGTATTTTCGACGGTCGGCAGATCGAGGACCGTCTGAAGATTCTGGTGCAAGCCGACCCGGCGGATTATCCTGCCACGATTGTTTATGTGCTTTTGATCGAGCGGCTTGGTCGTCACAACGAGGGATTGGTGAGGATCGACATGGTGATCGAAGCTCACACGAGTCTCGATGCGATAGCGCTTCTAGTAAAGTCTTCTTTATTGCAGTCGGCACATAGGGCCAGGGAGGCGCGAATTGCAATCCAGCAAGCTCGACAAGCCGTGGCGTGGTTGCCAAAGGGGCTTGTGCCTATCTATCGCTATTTGCAGGGTCGTGTTGCAGCGGCTGGAGGTGATGAATCATTGGCTCAGACCGAGTGGCAAGCCGTAGCGGTCTTGCGGTCGCTGGAGCTCGAATCGCATCGGTCGTTGGCGATTCTTCATAGCGTTGGAGCTGGACTTTCGTTGCAAAGGGGCAAGCAGGCGATCAAAGAGGCTCAAATGGCGCTTGATTTGGATTCGGATCCAGACTGGTTTGGTTACTTTGTCATGGCGATGGCTTATCATGCGGCAAAAGACAAACCCAATGCGATCAAACAGCTCCGACTCGCCCAAGACTTGGCTCAGAATGAAAATCAAGCCCTTTGCTTGCGATTGGAAAAATGCATCGATACAGGCAGTAAATTTGCTTGGGATTTCCGGAATCTGCTTCAGCAACCGCAATTAAGATGAGTTGACTGAAATGCAATTACTGCGACTGCTTGTTGACTCGGCGAAGCAACTCCAGGAGGGACTGCCAAGCTGGATCTTGTTTTAGAGGCACAAACTCCTGGCGTTCCATCAGGACGGTCATTCTTCGAATTGCTTTTCGCTCCACGCGATTGGAAGTCGGGTCCCCGGAGGCTGCCTGCTGTTCAATCGCCCACTCATGAAACATATCGATTTGCTTGTTTAGTAGCGATCGATAGTAGGCATCCTCGGGCGATTTCAGGTGCAACCAAGCGGCGGCCAAGACGATTTCATCCCCGATGCTGTGATCTCTTCCGAGTGGGCGCAATGGTGTCACTTTTTGGGTTCGTTCAAGGATCCGAAGAGCTTCGTCCGAATTGTCCATGGCCAGTTGCCAGTAAAACCATCTTAGTCCGTTAACCAGAAAAGCTGTCTGGGACTCTTTCGTTCCATCGAGAGAAAACCAACGCTCGGATAACTCGAACGCCTCTCGGCGATAGGGGATCGAAGCTCTCAACAAATCGAAGTTCACGGGTTCGAAGTCTAGTTCAAGTTGCAACGATTCATTGACGTAGCTATCGGCAAGATTCCATGCGGTATTCGCGGTGCG
>JBJTAQ010000633.1:0-2641 GCA_046090945.1 Pirellula sp. | reverse complement strand
TTTCGCTTTGGGCATTGGGCACGGAGGTCACGCCTGTGAGCAAGTGGTACCATGGTTTCGTTTTGCTATGCTGCAGTCTTTGCTGCGGTTTAAGCTTGATTGCCTGGGTGAAAATCGCCCAGTCGACGCCTGCAGTTTCGCAGCTTACGACTCACAGCGCATTGCCGGCAGGATTAGAGCCTGGGGAGTTTGGACGGGGAGCACAAGAAGGGCAAATTGCGGCGCTGTCACCGAGGCGATTGAGTCCCCGCATGCTCCAGGCCTTTGAACAGTCTCATGCCAACAGTACTCCTAGTGCATCGATCGACTCGTCAGTCATCCCCGCAGCCTATCAGCCGCCAGCAGCGCCAGTCGTCGAACCCAAGATCGTATCGGTAACGTATACGGCTAAGTTTCTAAACAAAAATCTAATATGGGATACTAATAAGCACAACGAGATTTGGCTCACGGGCACGGAAGCAATAATGGATTTGAACCCTCCTCTTCCTGGTGCACTCACACTGAAGAGCGATAGTCTCACGTCGGCCAATGTAGGTATTACGCTAGTTGAGGTAAACCGAAGCCAACTAAAATTCACCGCGACCAAAGCAGGTCGGTACTCGATAGGATTTCGTGTCGTTCAAGGTACTCCACCTGGGAATACACCAGTCATAGAAGCTTTTTTGAGTAACTCTGAGCCCTTCACATTGATTGTGCCGGGGGAAGTTAACGCTTTACAACCAGCTATCCAACTCAAACGCGGCAAAGATTACGACTGGGAAGGAGTGACTTTAGGCGACACACCCAAAATCGATTTGTTTGTCAATACCTACGCACAAATCAAATTGACTCCATCGAAAAACAACACGGAGTTGCTTGGGCTGGTTTGTTCCGGTACAGATCCTAACCTGTCTGTCGATAGTGTATCGCGATTTTCCGGTGACACTTGGACCTACTCAACGCCCCGAAATCAAGCCTCCGTTAAATGGATTCCTTTTGAGACCGATCCATCCACTAAGGCTGCTTGGGTACCCGATAAGCCGATAGATATCAGTATCATTGCAACAACGAAACCGACATTAGGAAATCTCACCATCGATGGGAAGGATCCTAAATCGCTACCCGTTCTCCTGAACGATCCGAAAGTCTATCGAAGAATCGAGTTCGCAAATACGTCGACTGTACAGTCGACCGATTTGATCAAGGTTTTCCTTGATGGCCAGCAGATCGCGAAGAAGCTTGGTACTGCGAACCCGCCCACGATCCAAATGGATTCCGTCCAACTCTCCGAGGGTCGGCATCGCTTAACGGCGACGATCACCCAAGGCAACACCGAGGTCTTTCGAACCCCAGAAGTCGAATACGAGATGCGTACCGGAGGTTTTCGGGTCACGGAAGTGATCCCGGAGGATTTTGGGATCGCCATCAACTCGAAGGTTATCGAAATCAAATTATCTAGACCATTAGCGGCAAGTAATTTCGATACCTCGAACGATTTGAAAACCGATGCAAAGGCCGCTTTCCGCGTCCGACTCAGTTCATCGGGGTCTAGGAGCGGCCCATTCGCAGGCGATTCGGGCGACCAGGCAGATCCCATGATCAAGGTCTATCCTGATCGCCAAACTGTTCAACTGGTGTTCACTTCGGTCAATGCAGGTGTGCATCAGGTCACGATTGATGGAAGCAAACTTGTGGACGATTACGGGAATCCACTTGAGGGGTCCAATGGAAAGCCCGGGAGTCTTTATACCGAAATTCTCGGGGCACCGGTTGGGGGTGGCTCGCGCATGGCCGATCCGCTAGTCCCGGGCGTGATTGCCGGCCGGGCTCCGGTGGTGGAGTATCCATCAGCGATCCCTGCGGTGAACCAACCCAAAGGATTCAATCCCAACGATCGGGTGGAAACGCGTGTTGCCCGGCTCTATTTCTATCGGGATGCCCATCGCGTGGCTCAGATCCTCAACCGCAGAGCTCAATCGTACGGCCGACAAGACGTGACGGTGCGTAGGCAGTTGGCAGACCAAGCCCGCCGCGAGGCCGAAGAGGCCACAACGCTTCGTCAAAACCGGGAACGGAGCGCCGTGACGGCCGCTCAGAAGACTCGCGAGCTCGAAAACAAACTGAATGATGCCGAACAAGCTCTCAACTACACGCTCTATCAAATGCAGCAACTGGCAGCCAGTCCTGCATTCAGTTCCCAAAGCAGTGCCGTTGACAAGTCCCTGCGGGATCGTCAACTTGCCCAACTGGAAATCGCCGCAAGAGCTTACACCGACCAAATCCGAGCCTTGGAGAGCCAAGTCCTGGTAGCTCGCGAGCAGGAGATCGCTTCGAACGAGCAGTGGCTCCAAGCCCAGCGAGCCGAGGAGTTGAACAAGGCCGAGCAGTTTCGGCTCGAAACAGCAGCCGCGCATACCGATCCAGACACCTTCGCCGAAGGCCGTCCTGACAGCGTCGATGCCGTCCATCAAGTGAGCATCTCGGTCATCGGCGAAGGGGTGCTTCACCTGCGAGGGCCACTGCGAGGGGTCAATCAAGTCCGCTTGATGATCGATCAGATCGATACTCCTTGTGGTTCGGTCCGCATCAATATTCACTCGACCCAAATCAACGGCGACGAAGCCGATGAGCTTGAGGTGGTCGCCAATCGTCTTCAGACGTA
>JBJTAQ010000632.1:0-1928 GCA_046090945.1 Pirellula sp. | reverse complement strand
CAAATCCGACGGAGAGCTTGCTATAGTAAGCCAATTGCTCTTGCCGTGAGCCCTTGTACAACTCGGGTATCTTCCTCTGATCCACAAGATCCAACAACAATCGAGGCTGTACCGCTTTACCTAGATTCACGTCGTATTTCGATGTGTCTGCCAACTGTCCATCGGATGAAAATCTCTCGATCACCGCACGTATGCCTTCTGAATAAACGAATCGATTGTTCGCATCCGTGGTTCCCAGTTGATCAAATCCACCGACGGTCACAATACTCTGCTCTCGATCGTGGAACTGATAAGCTTCATAGCCGGCTTCGCGAAGCGCCTTCATCGCGATGTAAGCGCGCTCAGCGGCTTGCTCTAAAGCGGTCGACTCGGCAGCTCGGCCCTCTCCCGCTGAGGATGATTTCCCCCATGAAACAAACTCACTCTCCCCCTGGAACGTCAGAACTCTCACCGTATACTTGTGCTTGCAATCGAGCAATGAATACTCGTTGTAGCCCGGCTGACGGTTCATGTCATACACAAACTTTTCCAGGTCGGGAGATTGAAAGAAGTCGATCGGAAGAAGTGGATTGCGGGTCATGAAGGCATTTTCCAAGGGCCCCTTGGGTTTTTCTTTCGAAAAACTACTGAGCCACTTCTTGGCACTGCGCACGTTATCCGCTTCGTCAGCTTTGGACTTGTCAGTCGAACCCCCAGCCTCAGCGCTCAAGGATTTGGATTGATAAGTTTTTATCTTCTCTAAAACCTGTGGCACAGAAGGATGATCGATCGAGTCGAACTCGCCTGCCATCACCGCATATCCACTGACAACCCTCGAGTCCCGATACTTCATCACCTTCTGTGTTCCGTCTTCGCGGAAACCCGAACCCAAGACTTTCGAGGAATAATCGAATTTCTTCTCCATCACAAAGCTCGGCAACCCCAAGTCCCGCTGGATCTCTTTGGCAAGTGCAGCGGCTTGCTCGCTGGCTTTCTCTCCCTCAAAGGAATACGCAAAGATCATCCAAGGCCCATTTTCGGGCTTGAGTGTCGCGACCTCCTGAGTGTCTCTCCCACCACGCTTGAATGGATTGACCAATCCTGATTGCCCGACTGCAACTCCGCTTAGGCCCTGCGAAAAAATCGCCAAGACCATACCGCAGGCAAAACTTCCGCTTTGGACAAACCTCCTAAAGGAACTCAGAACTTCCGAAAAGTTACCGAATCGCATCGCAAACGTCCTTGTTTCACGCCGGAAATCCAGCACCTAGGGGCGGTGCTGCAGAAGAGAAAACCCCGTAGAAATGGAATAGCAAGTACCGGCGTTCAAAGCCAGAGCTATTTCCCAAGTTTTCCAGCAGCCTTGCGAAACGCCTCGAATTGCTCTCGAAGTGACTCGGGTGGACGCAATCTTCCCCCCTCTTCCTGCATGCCGCGCAAAGCGTCATTCCGATCCTTGAGCCGATTGATCTTCTGACCCGTTCCTGAAAGCCCAAGATTACGCAACGTCTCCTCTAGCTCAATTCGCTTATTGGGGTCCAGTTTCGCCTCCTCCTTGGCTTGCTTCCAACGATCGGCAAATCTACGGAAATCATCCGCATTCCAATTTAGACGCTTGAGCAATTCAGAATCCGGTTGATCTCGCTGCCGATCAATGTATTCGAGAAGCATCTCTCCGGCTTTGCGGGAATATTCCTCTTTGGCTTGATCCGATCCAAATTCAGCCGATTGACTCGGCCCCTCCCCTGCGGCACCACCATTTGCAGGCGTCCTACCTGTCTGATTCATCCCAGAACCAGCATCATTCGGTTGATTTGAATTCGGCTGCGGTTGCTTGCCTCCTTGCTTATCTCCCGAACCCTTGCCATCACCTTGCTCCTGTTCAGTTGCCGACTCAGGCGATTTCTGCTCCGGACCCCTTTGAGGATTTTGATTCGACTCGGGCCCTG
>JBJTAQ010000631.1:0-7859 GCA_046090945.1 Pirellula sp. | reverse complement strand
CTTGAGAAACTCCGCTCGCTCGGCTTCGTTGCCGTGTGCTTCGTTCTCGCCGTAACAGAGGATTGCGAGATTCGGAGCAGCGTACTCAAGGTCCCGCATGAGTCGTTGGTACCCATCGGGCCTTGAACCAAAAACCGCCCTTGCGTCGCCAAAAACGGTGTCTCCGCTCCACCCCATATTCCGGAAAGTTACCCCAGGGACCTCGAGCGTCAACATCGCTTCGAGCCAGGGGTGATTGTGCATACGCTCAACCCATCCACCGCCGATCAGTGCAATACGATCCCCAGGTCGTAGGATCGATTGGTTGCTCGTTGTAGCCGACGGGTCCTGGGTTGGCCCATAAGCCACAAGTTGATCGTGGAAAGGATCGAGAATCGTCAGCGGAATCGACCAAAGAACCGCCCAAAGCATCAAACGCCAGGAGGTATGTTTCATGGTAGGAAATACAGGCAGGGGGATAGATGCACGACTGAGATCGCCCATTGTACTAGACACGCCCTTGCCGTGGGGGCTTGATCGATAGCATCGGTCCACAAAGTAATCCGACTGGTACTGTGGTCCAAAACCCCAACAGGCAAACCCGGAGAATCCGGGCCAAGAGTGCGGTCGAGAGGGCTCGAACCTCCAAGGTATTTCTACCACTAGCCCCTCAAGCTAGCGCGTCTGCCAGTTTCGCCACGACCGCAAGTTGGATGATAAATAGACGATTCAAACGTCCGAGGGTTCACCCAAGAGAGCTAAAAGTCTAGGAAAAGCATCGGTTACGTCAAGGGGATCATCGGACCAGCTCCGGTAAATACTTCACCGGAATTGTTCCGCAATTGAGGACTTGTTCGTGGAATTCCTGCAGATTGAAGGCATCCCCACGGGCCCGCTGAACGCTCTGACGCAACCTATAAAAAGCCGTCCTGCCTACGAAATAGGTCGATAGTTGGCAGGAACTCTGCTTGGCCCGCTGCACCTTTCCAAACGCCTCGGCCTCGGTTTGGTACCCCCGATCAACCAATAGCGCCATGGCTTGCTCGTCGCTCATTTCTAGACAGTGCATGGAATAGTCCAAAATAGCGTTGAGTACAGCTCGCAAATAGAACTTCAATTGGTGCAAACGGAGTGCTAAATCCCCATCCCCATAACCTTGGTCGAGCATCATCTGCTCGGTATACACAGCCCAGCCCTCAGCAAACACTCCGGAGGAGAGAATCTTACGAATCGGAGATTTGACACGATTTGAGTAATCGAGCTGAACGTAATGGCCAGGATAAGCTTCATGGATGGTTAGGATCTGAAGCATGTACTTGTTGTACTCTTTGAAAAATGCCTCCTGGCGTTCCACTGGCCAGTCGTTCGGCGGCGGAGAGATGGCGTACAGACTCTTCGCGTTAGGATCCAAGGCGGGAGCTGGGTTTAGGTAGGCGGCCGAAAATCCGCGTTGAAATTCAGGCATCTCGATGATGTCGCACTGGTCTGGATCCGGAAGCGTCAGTATTTTTTTCCCGGTGATCATCTCCTTGATCGCCGCGACCGTCTTCTGAGCATCCTCAACGAGGGTCTCTGGTTTACCATGCTCCTTACCCAACTGACCAAGCACCTTGCGGATCGTTTCGCGGCGTCCTTGCTGGTCGTCTGGCGGCAGTGTCTGACCTGCAAACAGGGCATGCCAAAGTTGCTTTGCGACGTAATACATCTCGCGCTCGACCCGGTCCGCTTCGGCATTGGCAGCCTGGATCACTTCGTCGGAGGTTAAGCCCGCATCGAGTTCCAATTCCAACTTCCGAGAGAACTTGTCTTTGCCGATCCGCCAATCTCCTTGCGAGCGTGGTAACACCTCCTGTTCAAGAAACTTCTTGTAGACTTTCAAGCTGGCCACAGCGCTGCGGCAGGGAACTTGTAACGCACTCAACTGAGGAGATTCGTCAGTCAGCTTGAAGATATCGCTCTCGTAAAAGGCAATCGCTCCATCGGTTCGCTTGATGGCGATTTCGGTCAGTATCTTCGGCGGTTTGTCGATCGATTGTTTGGCAGCCTGTACAACATCGGGAATCTTGGACACTCGCTTTGCAGCGTTTTCGACATTGCGATGTTTAGGGAGAGTCGACTGCGTCAATAAGGTAAAGACACTATCGGAAGCATAAGTCAGATATACTCGTGGATCGTTTGCAAAGTCGTTGCTGTTGGCCGCTTGCCAAACACGATACTCGAGGAAATGCTGCCAAATCTCCAAATCGATCTGTGCATTTCGAGAAAGTTTCTTCAAATCGATTTGTTGCTGCAGTTCGGCAAGCACCCTTTTGTCGTGCTCGATGTCTTCGGCTCTCGCTTTGGGTGATAAATCATCGAGCTCGTGATCATAGTCGTGGTTACCTAGATAGGTGGCAAACATCGGATGCCTTTTGCACTGATCGTCGAGCCACTCTTGGAAACGAGTTGCGAGTCTGGCATCCTCGACTGAGGTTTCTTGTGCAAGCGATACGCCCAGAAGGCTGATAGCAAGCGTCAAAGTCGACAGCTTAGTGATCAGATTCCATATCGATTTCATCTCTTACAAAACTCCTTTTGAGCTAGGGATGCCATGCTGCCGTGGGTCAATTTCAATCGCGGTTCGGATCGCTCTTGCGGTCGCTTTGAAGATCGCTTCAGCGATGTGGTGTGTGTTACGTCCATAATGGAGCAAGACATGAAGGTTGCATTGGGCATTGCTGGCGAACGCTTGCCAAAAATCTTCCACCAACTCGCTATCAAAATCCCCTATTTTCGGCGATGTCATCGGAGCATTAAAGACTAGGTAACTACGACCGCTGAAATCGACGGCGCTAGTGACAAGCGTCTCTTCCATGGGAAGAACTTGGTGGCCATAGCGACGGATACCGGACTTATCGCCAAGGCTATCTCGGACAGCTTGGCCTAAACAGATCCCAACATCCTCCGTGGTGTGGTGGGCGTCGATATGCAGATCCCCAATCGCTTTGATCTCAAGGTCGATCAACGCATGCTTGGAAAACAACACCAGCATGTGATCGAGGAAACCAACTCCGGTATGGATCAGGTTTTTCCCTGAACCATCTAGGTTGATTTTCAGTTCAATCTGAGTCTCGGCCGTCTTGCGCTCGAGTTGGCTGGTCCGATGGGTTTGCATAGTAGTCTCCATTTCGTTGAGAATCTTCAGATTATGATCTAACCGATCAAAAACACCAAACAGGCGGAATTATCGGAGTATTCGGAACCGAATACGACTTTGGTGCAGCACAAGCCCCGAACGTGGATGGATGAGACTCGGGCTCAAAACCCCTCGTTTCGAGTCCTACGATTCGTGGAGCAGTACCAAGAAGCTCAGCACAACAAAAACGAGGTCTTAACGATGAAAATCCCTGAATGTCCCCAAACTAGCTCAATGAGTCTAGAATTCTTCTAAGTGGCTCTAAAATCTCAGCACAATCTTGAGGACGGTTCTCGGGCGCCTTCTCCAAGAGTCTCATGATCAGATCAGAGAATTCGCGAGGGGCCTCAGGAACAATTTCAATTGGAGGAGGGGGAGCATAGTTTGCTAGAGCCGAGAGCGTACTGATCACATTCCCTCGCTCAAATGGCCTGGTACCGACGACCAAGTCATACAAGATACAACCGAGACTGAAGAAATCGATTCGATGATCGATCGACTGGCCGCTTGCCTGCTCGGGTGCCATAAAGGCAGGGGTTCCAATAAAACTACCTGTTCGTGTCAACCGAATCTCTTCGGCAATACCGTGAACAAGTCCAAAATCGATCAACTTGACGTTCAAGCTTGGGGACTCAATCCACAGATTATCCGGCTTCAGGTCGCGGTGGATAAGACCAGCTCGGTGAACCGCCCAAAGCCCATCCACAGTCTCGATGGCAATTCGTAAAACTTCATGGAACGCGAGGCTTTTGAACTGTAGTCGGTATTCCTGGAGATTCAAGCCACGGAGGAATTCCATGACCAAGTAGGGCAATCCGTTGATTTCCCCCACATCGCGAATCGCGACCACATGCGGGCTTTTGATCAACTGCAATGCTTTTAACTCGCGGAGGAAACGCTTTGTGGCTGTTTCGTCCTGCGCAATCTTTGGATGAAGAATCTTTAAAGCTACTGTCTGCTCGGTTCGAATGTCAATCGCGTGAAACACGCATCCCATCCCACCCTCTCCATGTTGGGTTAGAAGCCGGTACGGGCCGATGCTACCAAAGTCGGAATCGATTATCGGGGGAGATAGGTAAGTATCCCAGCGAGTTGGTTGCGAAGTCTCATACCCACTGCTAATGGTTTTCATGGACCCAGTAGGCGTCTTGAGTCCATCAACGCTGAAATCCTGATTGAGATCTAGCTGAATGGTATTGTCGAGTTCCACCTTCTCGGTATCCCGTCGCTCCGGTTGTCTTAGGACGCGAAACGAACAGAATGCATCGCCCCGCAACATGCAGGAATCCTCGTGGATTTCGATGATTTCATGGTAGTGATCCGCTAGCCCCTTAATGATCCCAATCGCAAGCTTGCAGAGTTTGCGTTCCGACGAATAGAGAAGTTGCAACTCGTTCTCCGAGAACCGAACGGCGTCGAGAACCGGAGGCACAGCGCCTGGATTGCCAACACGCACCGCGGAGTGAATGAAGGTTTCCGTGTGCTCGATAATATCCAGCGTTCTCCATTCGGGTTTGATCACTCGCTGGTACAAACGAGTCAATTCTGTTGACAGGAATCTCCCAAAGGATTCGACAACCTGGTCGACTGGCATGTCGAGTGTCTCAGAAGCCAGGGCTACCAATTCCATGGCTTGCGCGTCCTCGTAAACCGATCCAGCGGAGAAAGAGTTTTGAAGCCCCGATCGAGCCAAAGCCTCACGCCAACGATCTGCCCCAATCGTTTGCTGCGCAAATTTCTGGAGTTGTACGAGAATCAATCCATGCATCAATCAAATCCTCTGAGCAATCACCGCACCCCGGTCCATTGTCGTGGATGCGCCGACGCTTGTGAAGATTATTAATCTTAAAATAAAAAGCAGTAATTCACAAATCTTTGTGGCTGCAAATCCCTATTAGGCTATGTGATGGAACTTGTTTCCGCTCATTCCATCCGCGTAGGAGTACGGACAAGATGAGCAAAAGAATCAAAAGGCACATGGATCTCGTCGGCGAGTTGCTCTAGAAATCGGACCAGGAAATCGGCACGATCCCTTGCGATTTTCCTACCCGCCTCAGTCTTCATCGTCGAGGAAAGCCTCAGCAACTTGGCAAAAAAATGGTCGACCGACTGCTGGTCGTCTCTGGGTTCGCGGTTGACTGGAAATGGCTCATCGGGGTGATAAAGCCGCTGACCCATCGCGCCTCCGGTCATCAAACAGCGGGCAAGCCCGATCGCACCGAGTGCTTCAAGTCGGTCTGCATCCTGCAAAACCTCCGCTTCCAAGCTTTCACATGGGATTGAGGCGGAAAAACTGTGAGCTTGGATCGCATGGCTAATCGCCGGTAGCCGGTCGGTCGGATACCCCATTCCAACCAGCAATTCCGAAGCTCTCTGAGCAGCGATCCGCGAGGCCTGAGATCGCAGCGGAGAATTCTTAGGTACGCAAACACAATCGTGGAACCAAGCAGCCGGCAAGAGGATGTCATAGTCGACCGAAAGATCCGTCGCAATCAAACACGCGTTGTTGACAACCCGCTGCACGTGTTCGAATCCGTGACCAGGATCGGCCGATGCCATCTCGACACGAAGCGTGGCCATGACGGGTTCGACCCACTTGGCGTTCCACTGATCGATCGACTGTTTAGATGCTTGCATCAGTTCCGCAAAACGGCCGGCTCAGGACGCTTCTGCCCTGTTTTTCTTCGCTCGCGAGATCATTCGTCGTGCGAAACGCAAACCTACAAGCCCCGCGAAAACGGCAACCGCCGATGGCTCTGGCACGGCACTAGGAGGATTCGGATCACTCGCCTCATAAAAAGCAACCTCTCCAAGCCAGATGATATCTTGTTTCGAAGGGGTCGGACTGCCAAATCCATCATCAATTGAGATTACGGATTTATAACCAAATCCTTCGAGTAGCTCAAGTTTCAGAAGCCTCGCTGAGAGGGTATCAAATGTCACAATCTGCGGTTCGGAGTAAGTGCCAGCGGATCTGGCCAGCTGGAAGTTACCCAGAAAATTGCTCCCTTGAACATTGATTGTTGTCCAAGTGAGTGCTTCGTAATATGCTGGGTCGTTTGACCCATAATTAAAACCAGCCTCTGGGTTCGCATACGAAAGTCTAGCCGTCTTTAGACCAGAACCGCCCGGTACGCTCACATCATTTTCATCCACCGCAGTATCGCCAGCGTTGGAGTTCCATACAATGAAACCATCGGTCCATGTGGGTGAGCCCAAATCAAGATACAGTACCGGTGGTGGAAGCAGATTGTTGGAATCATCATACAATCGCACAGCCCACGAATTCAGATCATCAACCGTTTGATGATAAGGCAAATTTGATCCGAGCCCACCAAGACCAGTACTACCGTCAAAGCTACCATCGGGATTTACAAAGTCCGTTCCTGGCGCGTTATTAATTAGCTGGGTCACCGGAAATGGCGAGTAGTAACCAGCCCCTTCTCGGCTTCCAACGATTTTGTCAAAACTAGACGAGATTGTCGCCGCCAAGCTAAAGGAAGGAATCAAAAGCAAGAGACATACTGAGAAAGTCAGTACCAATCCTTTGGCAACTACCGCCTCCCTGCGAAACTGCTTAGGCATTGCAGAACGCATGGCTGTACCCGATGAATTAACTTGATAAATTTCATTGTCAACAGATTGCGTCCATAGTAACCCGTGCTATAGGCTTTTGGGTAATAATTCTTAGGCAATTTCCAAATTTTTCTCGCCTTATTACGCTATCCCTCTGGGTTTGTACAAGTCCGTTCTTTTAGGGTTTATTGGCCCTGGTCGCCGAGCACTTCCTCAATGTGCTTGACGAGCAACTCCCGCTCCTGGCCATCGAGCCACACGTAAGAACCCACCAGTTCCCCCTGGGCGTTCACCAAACAGAACCGGTCGGGATGCCCACGTTTTTCGACCCCTGGCAAAAAGAACATCTCGGTCCCGACTTTGATGATCTTTTCAAGCTCACCCGTAAGAAAAAGCCATTGCTTCGGATCGGCGTTGAACCCTTCGGCATACGCTCGCAATGCTTCCGGAGTATCGTTCTCCGGATCGACGGATATGCTGACAAACCGTATCGGCTTGCCTTTGAACTTCGACTGCAGCAATCGCATCTCGCCGCTCTGACGCTTGCAAGTCCCCGGACAAGTTGCAAAGAAAAAACAGACAACGTACGGTTGCCCAAGCAAGTCCTCAGAACGAACCGTTTCCCCACTCCGCTCAGTCAACTCAAAAGACCGAGTCCAGTTGGGCTCAAGTTTCGAGGCATCACGGAGTTCGGCCAGTTGAAGCCGGTTGCCTGGATCCCGTGCCACTGGTTGCTCGTCCTCTGACGGGTCACCTGGGGCGACCGACCGACTTGACGCATCCGTTCCGGAATCGGCCTGCTGAACGGCCTGCTTGTTGGCCATCATGCGGCCAACTCGGTATCGAACCAAAGCACCCGATGTCCCTATAACGACGCCGAGCATAATCATGAGTAGCTTGAAAACAGTCCGATTCATACCGTATATCAGTCCTTACTGAAATTCCCCTTTTTGCCTGCGATGCATCAGCGCGGTCGCAAGCACCATCATCATCAGTGCAAACACCAAGGTGACTAGCCAACTGCTTGACATCGTAGGAACCCAGTCAACGCGCCCCGAGACTCGCCCCTCACCAACGCCCTCTGCACCATCGCACAGATGCCGTATGCCGGCGACGATATAGCTCATCG
>JBJTAQ010000630.1:0-3055 GCA_046090945.1 Pirellula sp. | reverse complement strand
AGGGTTTTCCACAGGCAGGGTAGATCATGCCCGGTAACGCTCCACGGATCTGGCAATACGGGTGCACATCGGCGATCGTTTGGATTTTCGCTCATCTGGTTGCCCAAGCCGACTTTGTCGTCTATCGATTGCCCGGCAGCGAGGTCACGGTCCTGCTTGAAGGAAAAACCAAAGGGGTTGGGCAAGGGACCTTCGAGTACACCCATCCTTCGATGGGCACGCTGACTTTCAGCCATGAAACGGCTTTGGTCATCAAAGCTCCGACCAAGAACGAGGAGTATCGTCGTTTGTTCAATCAAGCCCGTCAGGAGCAGACTTTCGACCAGTACATCCAAGCCGCGCGCTTCGCAATCCGCAGCGGAATGCTCGACGAGTTCCGCGATTGCTGCAACGCTGCTTATAAGATCCAGCCTGATCACCCGACAATGCAGCGACTACTCGAAGCCCGAAAGAGGATCAAGCAACCGCTTGTCGACTGGGACCGGTCCGAGAAAGAACTTCGGGATTCGATCCCTTTGGACAAGATGGCGATTGCTCGAAGCGAGCATTACCTGCTACTTCACGACACAGCTAGCAACAAAGTTGGGCGCCGACGGCAGACACGGTCCGAAAGTCGATTGGATCTGCTCGAGAAAGTCTACGAATCTTATTTCATGAAATTTGCGCTCGATGGAGTGGTACTCGATGTACCCAAAGAGCCGATGAAAGTGGTCCTTTTTGGCCAAGAGCAGGACTACGTCAGCTACACCCAGCAGCGCGATCCGGCGCTCATCGGTGCATTGGGTTATTGGTCTGCGGAAGACAATACTGCGGTGTTCTTTGACCAAGGCACCACGCAGCGCATGAAGGCCCTCGAAGAGCATTCCAAGGAACTGCAGCGCAATAAACTGCGAGCTCGAGGAACGAATCAAGCCAAAGAGGTCGCGTACCTTGCAAACACAGTCGATCTCTTGGTGAAATTGACTCGCGAAGAGGACGACATCGAAGTGGTGACACACGAGGCGACCCATCAGTTGGCCGGCAACTCGGGCATCATGCCTCGCAATCAAGTCGCACTGCGTTGGGCGCACGAAGGGTTGGCCAGTTATTTCGAGACATCGAGCGACGCCGGTTGGGGTGGAATTGGTGCCGTCAATGAGAAACGGCTCAAGAGTTATTATCGCGTGTCGTCCGATCCTCGTCGGGCCGACATCGCACTGCTAGTGTGCGACGGACTGTTCGACATAGCAAGAAACCAGCAGGAGGAGGCCGATGTGTACGGGCAAGCTTGGGGGCTAACGCATTTCCTGATGGAACGACGATTCGAAGATCTGATCGGGTACTACCGCAGGATTTCTGCGATCGAGTCGGACACAGGGAAGATCACCCGAGGAGACTTGGTCAAAATCTTCGCGGATTCCTTCGGGGATCTCAACAAGCTCCAGTCGCAGTGGCACGCTTACATGCGCGAATTGAAGACCGATTTGGATCGGGCTCGAGAACAGTTCAGCGACCCGCCTTAACGAAGGCGTTAGGCGTTAGGCTTTAGGCTTTAGGCTTTAGGTGCTAGGTGCTAGGTGCTAGGTGCTAGGTGAAACAGCGTTGGATGCTTGTTGAGAGTCGGTGAGTGCACAACCGCATCGATCGTGTGTCGCGGTCCTTGTTTCGCGGTGCTCGTTTTGCTTGTCGCGCCGGTTCGCTTGGTTCCCTAAGCTACTCCGACTCTGTGTACCTCTATTCCTCGGCGGTTCAAGGATAGTCCCCCAGAGCTTTTTAACCGCACAGGCACGCA
This sequence comes from Pirellula sp., assembly GCA_046090945.1. Taxonomy (GTDB): domain Bacteria; phylum Planctomycetota; class Planctomycetia; order Pirellulales; family Pirellulaceae; genus JBKCUI01. Next base: position 1,284 of record JBJTAQ010000630.1, on the reverse strand, counting down.
GGAGCACGGGCACACAGGAGCACAGAGCCCAGTAACCCCAAATTGCCAACCAGCCAGCAACGCTCGGAAGCTTGTGACCTATCGCGATCTAGCTTGGCGATAACCCTCGTCGTCGGGCCCCTCGGATGCATCGTCGTCCTGGGATGGCGACCCAGTTCGCTTGGCATAGTAAGCTGCCTCGTCGATTCCATCCCCGTCAAAGTCTCCGACGACGACATTCTGACCTTCACCCTGGATTTCAAAGACTCGGTCGGTCACATCGAGTTTCCCGTTTCCATTGCTATCGACGATCACTTGATTGCCGCGCACGATCGCTATCTCATCGATCCCATCCCCATTGAAATCGCCGACGATTGCAATATCCCCCGCCTTGCCAAAATCCGCATAGCCGTCTCGCGTGGGATCCAACTGTCCATCGCCATTGATGTCCAACACCCACCGGCCATCTTGGAAGATGCCCAAGGTCGAGATCCCGTCGCCGTTGAAGTCTCCCGCGATGGGTTGGTCGCCGCGCGTCCCAAATCGAAACACGTGGTCGATCACATCCGATCGAGGATCACCTTGGCTGCCCCGCTGCATCAAACGGACCAAGCTCTCTTCGTCCTGCTCGGGTGGCAAGTTCTTGGGCTTGGTATCGAGCCGATTCTCGGGATCCGGCAAACCCGGTTCCCTCTCGATCGCTGCACCATCCACAGCCCTTGCTATACCCCAAACTCCGATATCATCCTTGCCGTCTCCATCCCAGTCGCCAACGACTGGTAGGTCGCCGACGCCACCGAGCTGTGCCCACAAATCCGAGCGATCCCATTGGCCGTTGCCATTGATATCAATAAGCCATTCGCCATCTTTGAACAGCGCCAATTCGTCGGTGCCATCCCCATTGAAATCGCCTGCCAACTGCGACGCACCTTCGACACTAAAGGCTCTTCGAGATGCGACCCGATTGGGCTTCTTCATTGCAGCGACGATCTGCCAACGCCCTGAGTCCATCGCATCGACGGTCCAGGTCGTCGCGTTGAGCATGCGAGCCGCCTTGGAAATCCGATCCCGGTCCACGATTTTCCGATCTTGGTAGCCGCGAGGTTCCCCGGCATTGATCACGCTCAAGTGCCACGTGTAGTCGACATGAAAACCAGCGATGCTCTGAGGCAGTCGCAATTCCTCGACCGGTGCCAGGACCACCCAAGCAGGATTCGAGGGGAAACGAACCACATCGGCTCGCAGAGGGCCGCTGATCAAGGGTGCTGGATCAATCGGAGGTGCAGGAGGCGGCGGTGGAGGTGG
>JBJTAQ010000629.1:0-5465 GCA_046090945.1 Pirellula sp. | reverse complement strand
CGACCAAGAAACCCTCGGATTGGGAGTTGTTTGATCTTTCGAAAGACCCAAGCGAGACCGAGAATCTTGCGATCAAGTATCCGGAGCTTGTCGATCAGGGCAAAAGGATCTTGCAAGAGGAGTCGGAACCCAATGAGATTTTTCCAGTGGAATTCTAACGTCGACTAGACGCCCGAGTAGCATAAGCCATGCTCGATAGCCTACCTGAAGACTTAGCCAACCGATGGAAGCGAGGGGAGAAAGCCCGCGCAAAGGACTACATGGATCGCCAGCCGGAGTTGCGTAAGAACTTGGCGATTTACAAGGCTTTGGTCCAGGAAGAGCTTCGTCAGATTTATCTTTCTGGAGCAAAGGTCGATACCGAGTCGCTGTTGAAAGACTACCCGGAATGCCGTGAGACGATCCTCGGCTTTGATCCGCAATTTGAAACGTTGGTGGCCACAAAAGAGGATGCCTATGCAACGCAACTCGAGGGCACGCGGATCCTCGAAGGCCCGTCGGCAAAGTCATCTACCGAGCAACCCGCAGGAGAGCTTTTAACGAGTCGTTCGTATTATCCGAAAATCCCTGGGTTTGATATCCTCTCGGAACTTGGGCGCGGCGGGATGGGGGTCGTGTATCGAGCACGCCAGATTTCAGCCAACCGATTGGTAGCTTTGAAGGTCGTTCGCAACGAGGTTCTCGATACGGCTGACCACGCAACCCGAGCCAACGCTTTAGAGAGATTTCGAACCGAGGCAAAAGCTGCCGCATCGCTGCAGCACGACAATATCATCTCCGTTTATGAGGTTGGAGAGGTCCCCTCAAAGGATACGCGTAGTTCACCGCTACGCTACTACGCGATGCGATTCGTGCAAGGGACAAGTCTCTTTGACATGATTCGCAAAGGCCCTTTGGAAAATCGTCGGGCAGCCAAATATGTGATGCATGTCGCCAGAGCCTTGCAGGCTGCACACGATCAAGGGATCTTGCACCGAGACATGAAACCACACAATGTTATGGTCGAAGCCGCGACCGATCGACCCTTGGTGGCCGACTTCGGTTTGGCGAAATTCGTGCACAGCGACAACTCGATCACCTATGCTGGACAGATCATGGGGACACCTTCCTACATGTCCCCCGAGCAAGCTCAGGATGCGACGCTGGTCAAGGCACCTGCAGACCAATATTCGCTCGGAGCGACCCTGTACCACCTGCTTGCAGGACACCCACCATTTGCTGCTCCAACGGTTCAGGAAACCATTCGACAGATTCTCGAAAAGCCTGCAGTGCGACTTCGAGAAAGCAACCCTGCGATCGACCTGGATCTTGAAACCATCTGCATGAAAGCGATCGAAAAGGAGCCCTCGAAGCGGTACGGCAGCTGCCAGGAGTTTGCAGAGGATCTTGAGCGTTACCTCGATGGTCGGCCGATCCAAGCTCGACCTGTGAGCAACACCGAGCGAGCTTGGCGATGGTGCCGTCGCAATCCAACCATTGCGGGAATGATCGGGGCCGTCGCAGCGCTGGCACTGAGCACATTTGCAGCGATCATCGTCGGTTACCGGCAAACCGCCGATGCGTTAGCTGTCTCCGAATCGAGACTCAATAAAGCCTTACAAGTCGTCGACGACCTTTTCACCCAGGTCAGCGAAGACGAGTTGCTCAACGAACCAGGGATGCAAAAACTCAGAACCGACCTGCTCCAAAGGGCGCTGGCTCACTACGAATACTTTCTGGCGGAGAGCAAGGAGGATTCGACCAAGTCCGATTCGAAGATCCTCGAAGAGGTCGGCAAATCCAATTATCGCTTTGGGATGATCCAAAAACTCACCGGAAAGTTGGACGCAGCCAAAGCATCTCTGAACAAAGCAATGGCCATCCAGGAACAATTGCTCGAGCAACAACCTGAAAGCATCGCGAGGCTGGAATCGCTTGCCGAAACACTCAATGCCGTCGGAAATCTAGCCAGCGAGTCCGAGGATTACGCCACCGCGCTGGACGCGTTTGAGCGATCCCACAAGCTTCGAGTCCAGTTGGCATCCAAGGAGCCAGGGCAGCTCAAGTACCAACGCCTCGTGTGCAATACGCTGATGAATATCGGACTTGCAGAAATCAACCTCGAAAAAGTCTCCGAAGGACAAGCCCATGTGCTTGAAAGCCAAGAAAAACGGATTGATTTGCAAAAGAGTTTTCCTGAATCCGACAAGCTGCAAAAGGATATCGCTCGGGGATGGTTCAACTTGGCCAAAAACCAATTTGGAACCCATGCAGCTCAAGAGGTCAACAAATACGCGCTTCGTTCGGTCGAAGCCTATCGCAAAGCGATCGAACTCGACAAGCGATCGCTGAGCAACCAATCCGAAGCGAGCGTGGCGATGCTACTGCTGGGCGAGAGCTACGTGAACCTGGGGCTCGAGCAGGATGCCCAACGAGTCTTCGAGGAGGGAAGGAATCTCGCTAAGCGGCTCGCGGAGTCCAATCCCGACGTGGTGGAATATCAGAATCAGCTAGCTCTCATGGAACGAAGCCTTGGAGCCATGTATGCGACCAATCAGCAATGGGATCGTGCCGAGCAGAGTTGGAAAAATGCCCTAGAGATCACTCGCAGGTTTCACAGTCTCAGTCCGGATAGTTTGCCTCTGACCGACGATCTGGTGACCAGTCTGTGCGCACTAGGTGATCTAGCCGCACGCAAGGGTGATGTTCCGGCAGCTTGGAAGTACCGTCAGGAGTCGATGCCCGGACTCTTGAAACTCTCTTCAAAACCAAACGCAGACCCCTGGTTTTCCGAGCAAATTCAAGCCAACCGCCAATGGCTCGATGCGAACGAACCCTAATTCTTTCCAGGCGTATCGTTCACGCAGCTTTGATTCTTGGCTGTTTTACGTCAAGCAAACTGCCGGCTCGGTCCGAAACCACTCTTAGATTCTCTAGCAAAGATCATACGATTCGATCTAACAATAATTGCTAGCATCTAGTAGCCGTCAACGACACAGGACGTTCCATCCTAAAACCCGCCAGGGGTAGCCTTACTTATGTCCGAACAAAGAAGATTCAAGATCGCTGTTGGACTCGGATGCGCGTGCTCCCTATCGGGTCTGTTTTTCCAGGACGGGCTTTACGCTCAGGCGCCGTTATCCTTGAGGCCGACTCCTCAGGAGGAGATCCCCTCGACGAGTCGCATGAATCCTGGGTTGGGAGCACCTGCCTCCCGGACCCCTGCCAATACATCCGCTGCAACGAGACTCCCGTCATCTAGAAGTACAGCAGGAGGTGGATCGCGAAGCACCTTTTCGAGAGTCGGTAGGACCCCGAACATGTTTGGCGATACCCTGCCACCGCTGATCACCTTTGGGACGGGTAAGAGCCAAAGCGGTGCAGACTTCCCAAGAAATGTCTTTCAAGCTCCTTTAGGGGGTGGTGGCAGCTACAACATCGCCGAGAACAATACCGCATTACCCACTGACCGGATCTACTTCGTCTACAACGCATTCTACAATGCGATTTCAGCATCGCAGGGATTCGGCCCGCAGGGTGTACGATCGATCGATTTGCACCGTTATGTCGCAGGATTTGAAAAGACCTTCCTCGATAGCAAAATGTCGATCGATGTTCGCATGCCACTGCTGAGCGGGTTCGACATCACCAATCCAATCTATCAATCCGAGATGGGCAACGTTGGAAACCTCACGATGTTCCTTAAAGGACGGATCTACACTGATGAGGACATTGTTCTGGCAACTGGCCTCGGAATCGGCCTGCCGACCGGTAGTGATCTTACCACCCAAACCGTAGCACCGTTCGCGCCCGAGTCGTTAGTCATTCGGAATCAGGCTGTCCGCTTGATGCCATTTGTTGCTGGTACCATGAACATCTCCGACAACTGGTTCTTGCAATCGTTTACGCAAATGAATTTCGCAGCCTCCGGAAACGAGGTGGTCGATCAGAATGGTGTTGTAGGTGTCTTCAACGAACAGCACTTGTTCCAAAGCGATCTGGGCGTAGGGCGTTGGCTCTGGCAAGATTCCCAACGCCCCGTCTTGAAAGGCCTAGCGGGCGTACTCGAGCTCCATTACACGACGACCGTTCAGGATTCCGACGCGGTGGGTTTAAACAATGGATCGTTTCTTACGGGCAACATTTCCAATTCGGCTAACCGCCAAGACCTGCTGAATTTAACCTCCGGCCTACAAGCCCAACTCGGAGCTCTGTCAGCCCTGCGTGTCGGAGCTGTCGTTCCACTCCGGGATCAACCCGATCGAGTCTTCGACTCGGAAGTCCAGGTCTCGTTCAATCGCAAGTTCTAGCAATCAGAGTGCAAGTCTTTGATCGGATCAACCGCGAACGCACAACGGCGAGCATCGCTCCGCGATCAACTCTCTAGCACCTTGATGACATAGTTCTCATCAACGTAGTCCACGTGGATGCTTCCACCCTCGTGACTATCTCGTTTAAGCAGTTCGGTGGCAATTGCATTTTGCAATCGCCGCTGGATGACTCGCTTTAAAGGCCTAGCGCCATAGACCGGATCATAGCCTTCGCTAGCGATCGCGTTGACCGCTTTATCGCTAACGGTCAACTTGAAATGCACCTCCGAGAGTTGCTTCTCGAGCCGTTTGAGTTGCAGGTTCACGATCTTGTGAATCTGATCTCGCTTGAGCGGCTCAAACAAAATGGTCTCATCGACGCGGTTGAGAAACTCTGGGAGAAACTTGTTCTTGAGCGATTCGGCGACTGCATCCTGCATATCCTCAATGCTTCCCCCTTCGTCGGCGACCTTCTGAATCATCTGGCTTCCAACGTTGCTGGTCATCACGATGATCGTATTGGTGAAATCAACCGTACGGTTCTGGCCATCGGTCAGTCTCCCATCGTCGAGGACTTGCAAGAGAATATTGAATACATCGTTGTGCGCTTTTTCGATTTCATCCAAGAGCACGACGCTGTAAGGCCTCCTGCGGACAGCCTCGGTCAGTTGCCCTCCCTCTTCGTATCCAACATATCCTGGAGGTGCGCCGACTAGGCGACTGACTGTATGGCGTTCCATGAATTCGCTCATATCGATCCGAACCATGGCTGCTTCATCGTCAAACATGACTTCGGCAAGCGCTTTGCATAGCTCGGTCTTGCCGACACCGGTTGGGCCCAGGAACAGGAACGATCCGATCGGGCGATTGGCATCGCCGAGCCCGCTGCGACTCCGGCGAACCGCATTGCTGATCGCCTCAACCGCTTGGTCCTGTCCCACGACGCGCAAGTGCAAGCGCTCCTCCATGACCAGCAGTTTGGCACGCTCGGTCTCGAGCATGCGTGTGACCGGCACACCGGTCCAAGAGCTGACTACCTGCGCGATTTCATCGGCGGTGACCTCCGTGCGGAGGAGCTTTGGGTGCTCTTCTTCCTTGTCAGTGCCCGTATCCTCGTGTTCAAGCTGTTCTCGCAATTTGCGGCGAGTCTGATCCAACTCGTAGAGCTTCTGGTAG
>JBJTAQ010000628.1:0-3918 GCA_046090945.1 Pirellula sp. | reverse complement strand
AGGCCCGGTAACTGCAATCCTTCAATTGCTACCGACTTACCAGTACACCATTCCGACCGATGGTACCCACTCGTTCAATGCTGCCGGTGCCCCCATCTTCGGTCGAACCTACGGTGTTCGAGTACCACCGCTTCCACCCACCGACATTGACTTGGACAGAACCGCTATTCCGGAAAACTCCCCGGTAGGCACCTTGGTCGGGACTCTATCGAGTATCGATCCGAACCGATTTGATACGTTCACCTACAGCTTGGTAAGTGGAGCTGGGGATACCGACAACGCTCGATTTGAAATCGTCGGCGATCAAGTCTTCGCATTGGAAACATTCGATTATGAAACAAACCAGAGTTTCTCTATTCGAGTGCGATCAACGGACTCGACGAATCTGACTTACGAAGAGTCGCTCATCATCTCGGTGGTGAATGTCAACGAAGACCCCTTGGATATCAGTCTAAGCCCCAGTGCGATTGACGAGAACTCGTTCGTTGGACGCTATATCGGCACTTTCTCGACGCTCGATACGGATATCCTGACAGACTTCACATTCGACTATCAACTCGTCGCCGGCGCCGGGGATACGCATAACAGTTCGTTTGCGATCGTTAACGGCGATCTTTTGGTCAACGGCCCTATCGACTACGAAACAACACCCACAATGTCGATCCGCGTGCGATCCACTGACTTGGGTGGTCTGTTCGTCGAGGAGATCATGACGATTGTGGTGAACAACGTCAATGAAGCTCCGACCTCGATCAATCTATCGAACTCGTCGCTTCCAGAAAACCAATCTGCGGGCTACGAAATTGGCACCCTCAGCAACAACGATCCGGACAACGCCGACAACCTGGTTTACTCCCTAGTGACTGGTACCGGCTCGGACGATAACATCATGTTCCAGATCGTCGGGGATAAACTCCAATCAGCCGTCACGTTTGATTTCGAGGCCCGCAACACCTACAACATCCTCATTCGTGTAACGGACCGAGGTGGGTTCTTCGTCGAGCAACCTTTCGTGATCAACGTGACCGATGTGAATGAGCCCCCGGCTGCCGTTACCATCTCGAACAACCGAATCCTTGAGAATCTGCCAGCCGGAACTTTCATCGGCACGGTTTCTTCGACCGACGTCGACGGCGACGCTGTGACGATCACCATCGTCAACGGTCCGGGTGGCGATGACAACAGCAAGTTTCAATTGATCGGTCGAGATTTATACTCGACCGAAAGCTTTGACTTCGAAGCCAAACGGCTCCTAAGTGTACTGTTCCAAGCGACCGATGGAGCGGGACTTTCAACGAGACAAATCTTGCAAATCGCCGTTCTGAACGTCAATGAATCGCCGACCGCGGTAGCATTGACACCAGACTCGATTCCTGAGAATGCACGCGTCGGCACAACGATCGGCAAGCTGATCACTACCGATATCGATGGTGATAACGTGTTCCGATACGAATTCGTTTCCGGAGCAGGGGCAGATGATAACGCTCTGTTTACGATCCTCGGCGACGAACTCAAAACGAACGCATCCTACGACTTCGACGTCAAGAAACTCTACAGCGTCAGAGTCCGCGCGATTGATTTGGGTGGATTGTCTGTCGAGCAGCAACTGCTGGTGAATATTACAAACGTAAATGATCCACCGACGGCGGTCCAACTCTCCAACTCGAGCGTCCCTGAAAACTCGCCCATCGGCACCGTTGTCGGATCTTTCAGCACCACCGATGCTGACGATGGGGATACTCATACCTACAGCTTTGTCTCCGGGGCTGGCGACGCCGACAACACGCTTTTTGCAATCGTTGGCAAGAATCTTGTCACCCGCAATGTCTTCAATTTCGAGAGCCGAAACAGTTATTCCATTCGGATCCAAACCGAAGATGCCGGCGGATTGGTTTTCGAGCAACTCTTCCCGATCTCGATCACCAATGTCAACGAAACACCATTGACGGTACGCATCTCGCGTCGATCGATTGCCGAGAACTCTCCCCTTGGAACGGTGCTCGGAACACTCTCGACCACCGATACCGATACGCTCACAGACACCGAGTTCAATTACACCTTGGTTGCGGGGACTGGGGATGCGAGCAACAACATGTTCACGATTTCGGGCAATCAAGTTCTATTAAACGCGCCGCTGGATTTCGAAGTCAAGAACAAGCTATCGATTCGCGTGCGTAGCACCGATCTGGGAGGTCTGTTCACCGAAGCTGCTTTCGCGATCGACGTGACGAACGTCAACGAACTCCCAACGCTGCTAAGCCTTTCGGGCAATACCATCCTTGAGAACCAACCGGTCGGCACCGTGATCGGACTCTTCAGCAACAACGACCCAGACTTCAACGACTCCCATATATACACACTGGAACCAGGTACTGGCGGACAAGACAACTTGCTCTTCGACATCGTTGGCAACGAACTTCGGTCGTTCCAAAGCTATGATTTCGAGACCAAGTCGACTTATAATGTTCGCGTTCGCGTCACCGACCGAGTCGGTGGATTCATCGAAGCGCCTTTTGTGATCAGTGTCCTGGATACGAACGAGAACCCCAACAGTTTGGTCCTCTCGGCAAGCACCATCGCAGAGAATGCTCCGGTAGGCACTTTGATCGGAAATCTTTCGGGTACCGATCCAGATGCTGGTGCGACCCTCAGCTATAGCCTTGTGAGCGGAACAGGCAGCGACGACAACTCGAGCTTTGTCCTGTCAGGAACGAGCCTTTCGAGCAACGCAGTGTTCAATTTTGAGTCCAAGAAAACTTATTCGATAAGAGCCAGAGTCGAAGACCAATTCGGTGCGGGACTCGAACGAGTCTTCCAGATCCAAGTCACGAATGTGAACGAAGCCCCAACGCTCGTATCGGTCAATCCGAATACGATCAACGAAAGGCTTCCTGTGAACTCACTGGTCGGGGATCTGAGCACGAGTGATCCTGACACCGGTGATACCTTCACTTACTCTCTGGTCAATGGAACCGGTTCGCAGGACAATGCATTCTTTACCATTGTAGGGAACAAACTGCGAAGCACCGCTGTATTTGACTTCGACGTCCGGTCCACCTACTCGATACGAGTTCGCTCGATCGATGCCGGTGGCTTGCCTGTTGAGACTCCTTTGACCATCCGAGTCTTAAACGTCAATGATCCACCAACAGACATTTCTCTTTCGAATGCGACCATCGCAGAGAACCAACCCGTGGGGGTTCCAACGCTCGTCGGGGTTTTCACCACAACCGATGCGGACGATGTGGACACCTACACGTACAACTTGGTCTCCGGTGCCGGCAGCACCGACAATTCCAAGTGGCAGATCAGCGGAAATAGCCTGATGACCAATGCTCCTTTGGATTTCGAGCAGCAGTCATCCCACAGCATTCGCGTTCGCTCGACCGACGCGGGTGGATTGCTGACTGAAAAGGTTTTTGTCATTACCATCACCAACGTCAACGAAACCCCGACATCGATCATCCTTAGCCGAACCACCGTAGCGGAAAATGTTCCAATCGGAACCACCGTCGGAAGCTTGAGCACCGTAGACCCTGATGCTGGCGACTCGTTTGTTTACGCACTAGTGCCGGGTACCGGTAGCACCGACAACGCAAAGTTCGTATTGATCGGCAATCGGTTGCAAACGGCCGCGACAGTGGACTTTGAATCCCAGCCGAGCTACTCGGTTCGAATTCGATCTACCGATGCCGGTGGGCTGTCGCTCGAATCGGTCTTCAATATCGTTGTTACGAACGTCAACGAGGCTCCGACGGCGATCAACCTGACCCAAAATGCATTTGAGAATCAACCCATCAGCATCCCAATTGGACAGCTTTCGGCAATCGATCCAGACGCCGGTGACACGGTTTCCTTTACCAAGGTTTCCGGTGCGGGATCCAACGACAACGCTTTGGTTCGCGTCGATGCCGATGG
>JBJTAQ010000627.1:0-4050 GCA_046090945.1 Pirellula sp. | reverse complement strand
CACCGGAGCGACAATCGGCGATTCAAGCTACTACTTCAACTTCTATTCTCCTGGGTTGGTTTTCAGTTCCGGATCGCTAGCTCAATGCACTCGGAATTGCGTCCGTCCGTTCTTGTCGATGGACTTGGACCCAAGCAAAGGTGGCACGGCCCTTCGATATGCGAACGACAAGACGTTCCAATTGCACACCGCTGGATTTGATCGCATTTACGGTTGCCAGTCGGTACGAAACGTTGCTCCCCAAAATGTGGGAGGGGACGCCAAACCCGCCTTTCTTTTTACGGTACCTGGTGGGAATGCTGCACCTCTGAACGTGGCGACATTGACATTCCCGAACCCCGGTGTTTCCTCGGTCCGGTTCTACAATCCGGAGTTTTGGATCGACAATCCAAATGCACCGCTGAATCGATTCATGTATGTCGACGACAACGCATCGAACATCCTCGACGCGCCAACTTTCCGGGATTCGAACTAACAAACCCGGGTCCTGCGTAGGGGAAATAGCATGAGACAAGCCGCCATGAACACTCGCCGTGATCGCTTGGGGTTAACTTTGATCGAACTCTTGGTTTCGATCAGCTTGATCACGGTCATTTCAAGCATGTTCGTGGTCGCATATCGCCAAGCCTCACTGGAGGCATCGAACATTCGCACTCAGAGCACGATCCGCAAGATCAGCGAGGTGCTTGTCTCTCGCATGCAGGAGTACGAGAACTATCCGATCAACTTCGCTAGGGGGACAAATAATGCGTTTGCGACCCCGATTCCAGCGAATGCGAGAGAAGTCCTTCCAGCAAGTCACGATGAGTTTGAGCCCAAGGGAATTCTTCTTGAACGTTTGCGAGTGATGATTCTTCGCGAGATGATTGCTCAAGAAATGCCGGATCATTATCAGGATATCAAGGTTGTTGCACCCATCGTCAAGAACTACTGGACAGGACTGCAAGCGATTGGGCCGAATGCAGGTGCAGGGCAGCTCCCTGTTGTTGTGACCGCCTCTGAGTCGCCAAGGGCAGCGAGACTGAAAGCACGTTTGGCTCAGACGAACGCGAACTGGAGAGCGGAAATCGAACAAATCGTTAGTAACGGGGGTCCAGATCTTGTTCGTACGTTGCAAACCGTCAACGCGGAACTTCTTTACTTGGTTGTCGAGGACTCCACGCTTAACGGTAGTCCAGCTATTGAACTCTTTGGGAAATCCGAGATTGGTGATACAGATAACGATGGGTTGTCGGAGTTTCTGGATGCAAACCGACAACCGATTTGTTGGGTTCGGTGGCCAACAGGATTCCCCGATACGACCCGTTTTCATCCGGACCTTCTGGATCCGAGTTTCAATCGAGATGGATTTGCGAATTACGCATTCAGCGACCCTTTGGACCCACGCAAAGCAGACCCTGGGTACCGAATCAAGCAAAATGGAACTCCGGTGTACAAACCTACCGCGATGGCTTATCCGCTAGTGATTTCTTCTGGCCCGGATCGAGATGCGGCAGGCGGGTACGGATTTGGAATAAAGCTTTGGCATCAGAGGAACTTCGCGGTGGATCAACGCTATAAGTTCGCGACAAACTCAGCGTCTGTTACCGATATAGTCATGCCGGTTCCTTACGACTTCGGGGGGCAATCACCTGTCGTTATGTGCGACCCCTGGTTCCCCAGAGGTAATCCGAATTTAAGGCTTGGAGCACTGATTGATCCGAAGTCGTTCGAAGACGACATTACCAACTACAGCATCAATGGAGCTTACCAATGATTCGTAGAAGACGAACCAAGCGTGGGCTGACGCTCGTTGAGTTGTTGGTGGTCGTGGGTGTGGTATCGGCGATCGCAGCGATCATGCTGCCGGGCATCAAATCGATTCTGACCGACCGCAAGTCGAGCCAAGCTGCGATCATGGTGAAGAACTATCTGGAAGCAGCACGAGCCCGTGCCATCGGACGGAATCGTTCGGTAGCGGTTGTGTTCGAACGACTATCGTCGCGGGCTACGATGGGTGGTAGCGGTCTGTATATTTCGGAAACAGCGCAGGCTGGACCCTACACAACTCCCGACGCGAATTATGTTCCTTACAACGCTTGCATCCGCATGAGCCTTGCCGAGGAACCCCTTCCGGTGAGCGAGGCGATGCTGCCGGCTGCGGTTACCTTACGCGTCCGCATGCCGGGCGATGGACTGAACCCACCGATACCAGGTGCTCCCTATACCGGTGAAGATTCGCTCGCCGATTTTCACCAAGGGATGGTTCCTGAAGCTCGTATCTTTGAAGTCACCGCTTCGAATGGTATCAATCTTGCTTGGCTAGTCGGAGAGTATTTGACCAGCGGTTCTCAAATTAGTCTGGGCAATTCTCCTCGTCGCTTTAGTGTCGTCGCACCTCGTTCGCCGACCGTTCACAGCAGTGCAGGTAGTGGGACCATTTGGTTCTCGGTGATGAACGAAAAACTCTTTGATGGACACACCGAACGGGCCAAGGAACCTTACGTGGACCTCAAGCCTGGGATGATCTTCAATCAGTTCAAGATCTATCAACGCCCCAAGCCTGTATTCTCGCAAACGGTTCAGCTACCTCGCGGGATGTGCGTCGACCTTTCGCTCAGCGGCCTTGGTAAAAAGATGCCCGGTCACGGAAACCTAAGTCCAGAGAAGCAACCGGTGTTTAATCCCTCTGGATCGGCCATGCAAGATTTCGATTACCGCGTCCGATTTGCCTCGGACTGGATTTCCAATGGCCCGACCCCACCTGAACCGTGGGAGCTTCGACCGGTCTACGTGGTCTTCTCGCCCGAGGGGCAGTTGAGTCACGTCTGGGCCAACGAGCGTCGTCCAGGCGGAGGGGATCCGAATTACCAAGGGAGTTTGACGCGCATCGATGCGACCCAGGATGTGTTCTTGCATGTGGGCAAGATCGAGCGAGTGACGATGCCAGTGGATCCGGATCCTCAGATTCTTGGACGAAACGCGCTGGCATTTCGAGGTGCAACGCGACTCGGTGTCTTGAACAACCTGACGGACCTGAGTGCCTATATCGTCCGTCTGAGCCCGAACTCCGGAGCGATCACCGCATCGCCGGTGGTGAACATAGAGACTCAAGTTTCGATACTGGGGCTGAACATCAACAACCTGAATTTCGGAGATATGGTCGAACTGTCTCGCCGAGGAACCTACAACTCCAATGTCACCGCTCAGTAACGCATCCGATGCAGAGGCTAGCCGAATGATGAAACAACGCAGCGGATTGACGATGCTCGAAGTGATCTTCTCGATGGTCGTGATCCTGGTGGGTTTGGTCTCGATCGCCTTCTTGATCCCGCTTGCGGGCCGCGAGGCTGAGGACAGCCAGCAGATCACTCAAGGTCTAGCGGCCGGTGAGAGTGCGCTGGCGCTGTTCAACACCACCAATGTCGCCCAGCCGACGATGGAGAGCCCATGGTGTTTGATCGATGATGTGAATCTTGTTGAGAATACTGCGAGCACGATGCAGAATGTGTACGAACAAGCGGAAAGCATGCGGATCCCACGTCTAGGTGCTCCACAAAACGCCGCACAGGCGACTCAAAACCAGAATGAAATTGCCGGGACAGGTTTTTGTATCGATCCTTTGTTTTGGGGGTACCAGCAACCTGGTGCCACCTCCGTGCCGACTCCGTTTTTCCGGACACTTTTCCCATTTTTGTTTGATGGAATAGATCCAATCACGATGTCCGCCAATCAGTCAACGGCACCTCGTTTGATAAGAGGTTCGCTGACCTCACCTCTCGGGGTCGCGCCTGGGAGTTGGCTACGTCAACCTGCGGCAGTGCGATTAGCAACGATGTATGGGGGAGATTTAGTCCAACCTGAAACTAGTAGAAACAAGGCGATTGGTCCGCTTCGATCCGTTTACGTAGGTTCTGATGGATCGGTTCTTTCAACTCCGACTGCAAATCAACAAGCCACCTGGATGACGACGATTACCCCCGCTGAAAACACGCCTGTCATTCCGGTCGACCGAGTAGCACAGGTGTTTACTGGCACAACTGCGGACAATCGACCCATTGAAATTCCTCG
>JBJTAQ010000626.1:0-6518 GCA_046090945.1 Pirellula sp. | reverse complement strand
GTATGTACCCGAGCCGCGTCCGGTTTGGTGGCCTCCCCATCTTGCTTGGCCACCGGTATCCGAACCTCCGGTCGAGGTCCTTTATCCTCCGCCGATTTACACTTGGCCAAGGCTACCACCGGACCACCCCTATCATTTGCCACCTGGTTACTCATATCCGAATAACCTACCGCCCGGCCATCCTGGACGAAATGTTCCACTGCCACCTGGATGGCCTCGTCGTAAAGTTCGTCCCGAAGACATCGTAGATTCGGGCAACGATTCGGACGTGGTTATTTAACACAGGCGGTTAGTTTGCTCGCAAGCCGACACGCTACTCGTGTCGGCTGCTTTCGTTCACTTCAAGATTCAAGGCTCAAGACCCTTATGATCGAGATTCCCAACCTTGAGTTCCATGCAGCACATGCGTGCAATCTCTACTGCGCACAGTGCTCGCATTATTCCAACTTCCACCTAGGTGGCATCGTCAGTGTTGACGAAGCACATGCTAACTTTGAAGCATGGCGAGGGCGACTTGCACCGAAGCAAATCGCAATCCTAGGTGGAGAACCAACGCTCAATCCCGATTTGATTCAAATCATCGAGCTTGCTCGTAGCGCGTTCCCCGATTCGTCTGGGCTTTTTGTTACCAACGGTTTCTTTCTAGGTCGCCATCCAGATTTACCGAGAGCGCTCATCGACAACGGCTTTCGCATGGATGTGTCGCAACACGGCAATGCACACGCATATCGTCAGCAATTCACAGAAGTGCTTCAGCGCCTCGAAGAATGGCGAGCTGCCTATCCTGCTCTGAAAATCACAGTCCGTGAATCGCACAACGGCTGGCGGCAGCAGTATCGCATGATTGAAGGCAAGCCGATGCCCTTCGACAGTCGCCCAAAAGCAGCCTGGAAGATCTGCCTCCAAAGATCATGCACGCAGTTGTTCAAAGGCCATCTGTGGAAATGCCCAGCTCTCGCATACTTCGCAAGTATGGAGCGAAAACTTCGACTGGAAGCGATCCCAGCGTGGCAGCTCTTTCGAGACTACAAGGCTTGTCCGCCAACTGCCTCAGACAACGAGGTACGGGAGTTCTTTGCGACTCGGGAGATTTCCCAGTGTGGTCTATGTCCAGCACGCAAGACTCCGTTCCATCACCAAGATCCTACCAACAAGGAGCAATAACGATGAAGCGAGTCATTGCAGTACTCGACTTGCCACCGCGCCGAAGCCTACCAAATGTTCGAGCCAGCTACAAAGCCGCTGCCAAGCGATGGGGCGCTCAGGTTCTTTGGATCACCAACCCGTTGCATTCTTGCCATCCGTTCTGGCAGAAGATGTTTGTCTGCGAACACGTGCAATCGCTCTTCGGTTCCAGTCATGTTCTCCAGCTTGACAACGACATGGTAATCCGCAGTGACTGCCCATCGCCGTTCGACCTCGTCGAACCAACAGACTTCGCAATGGTCTCGGGTCGCCAGAGCCCGCAACGACGCGTCGATCGAGCCAGTTGGAATCAGATGGCACATGAAGAATGGGCCCGACGCTGTGACGTCCTGGCAGCGCCAGCCTGGACGCATCCAAACGGAGGCTTGTACCTCTACGGAACCGATGCCTTCGGTTTGATGTTCGCAGAAATCATCAGCAATCTATTGCCAACCGGTGGCAAGCACGATCTCGGCTGCGATGAGTGCTTGATTGTCAATCACTTGTGGACTTTTCATCGCAGCTCCATTCGCTTTATTCCGCCAGACTTCAACATCAACCTGCATCAGACGCCAGCGTGGGCAAACAACCCCGTGATGCAAAGCTTCATCTATCACTTCGTCGGACCAACCAAGAAGTACCTTGACCAGTGCAGATGGCAACGAACTATTCCGCCCGAGTTACCTTATCCCTGGGACGCTAAGGCAAATGCTTTAGCCAATAGATTCGGTGAAAACCCACCTCACATTTGGCAAGCATCCAATTGTTTGCAATCTGACACAATTGCGAACCTGCTTGCAATTTATCCTCAGATGCGAATCGAGATATTGCAAGTTCTCGATCAGTCGCCACGCCAAACGGACGAAGTTAGGAATGTCGATCGAAATCAACAGTTCAATGCAACTCATACCTCCTACCTTTGTCTTCCAAAACTCCTTCTTCGGCTAGGTCCGAATTCGCGACGAATCAATATCTCAGGTTCCACGTAAGAATTCCCGCGATTTAATGCGCATGATCATGGCCTGAATGATTGTGACTGATGACACCGCGATATGATTTGCCGTTGATCGAAACACTTAGTTTCGGTAGAGCTTTCTCGTCGTCAACATGACTGGCTAGCTCTGTATCATTGGAAACGAATCGCGAAGACCTGCCGCTTGGATCGCCGTCGTCTGGAACGGCGGTCAGCTTAAACTGTTCTGGCTTACCATCGTGTACGATGTTGATCACCAACTCAGGCGAATCAATCGGGACGGCAGCTTTCGCATCGCTATCTAAGATATAAATCGTGACTGATTTTGAATCGTGCACAAGCTCGGCATGAAACTCTTCCTTTCCCAATTCGACCAGCGATCCATGATGAGGACCTTCGCTTGGATGGGCGTGAATCTCGACCGTTGCTGGCGGAGGCATATCCATACTGAGCGATGATGCTGGAGTATTGGATGATTCTGGTTTCGAACCTACCTTGTCGCAACCCACTAACATTGAAAGACTCACGACCACAATTTTTACGAATGGCTTACTCATCATTTTCATGTCCTATCTTTTCAGTTGAATATGGGAATCGGGATCAATGTTTGTGAGGTGCGACTTCGAAACCGCTCTTCTTGAGCCACGCTCCGAGCTCATCAGCAGCTTTGTGTTCGGCGACATGAACGTCGCGCCAAGTTGGTGCACGGAATTTGATGTCTTTGTGTCCGGAGTGTTCAGCAACGACGACTTCACAGCCGACTTTTCCGAGCAATTCGATGAATTGCTGTTCGTCTGCCGTCCCTTTTCCGTGAATCGACTTCCAATTCACCATACGGAACTCGACTACCTCTTTTCCCTCGGCGTAAATGGGATCTGCGTGAGCATGGGATACATCGAAACCGGAACCTTTCAGCCATCCGATCCATTGCTCGGCGAGTGCGTGTGTTTCGACCGTCATTGAACTCCATTCGACGCAACGATAGGTCAAGTCAATATGCCCCGAGTGTTGACCTTGCTTGACTTCACATCCGAGCTTTTTGACCATTTCTGCATGTTGCTTAGCTTTCGTAGCATCTTCAAAGTGCATCGTCTTCCACTGTGGCAATTGAAACGCAATGGTTTCCTTGCCGTGATCGTGGCCGTCGTGCGAGTGGCCTTCATGAGAATGCCCTTCATGTCCAGGTTGAACTGGTTGTGCTCGGCTAGCAGGTTGAGCTTGAACCTGCGCCGAAACAGTAGATGTTGTGAATCCAAGGGCGATCACTGCAAGCGAACCAACAACCAAGTTGCCAAAAGACCTTTTCATTTCTGCAATCCTTTTTTGTGAAACTATTTGAATCTGCCGCAGTGCGACAGCACGCGGTTTTAGGAATATTCGAACCAAACGGACGCTAATGCGTCTTGGCTGCCTCTGATTCCTCGTTCAACTCAATGCGTTGCTTGGAGCTGCGAACGACTTGTTCAGCCGATCGCAGTCCAAACAACCAAAACAATGCTGGATGAACGAAGAAATCCAACATCGTTGAACTAATGACTCCACCCAAAATGACCGTAGCTACGGGATAGAGAATTTCTTTACCAGGTTCGCCCGCTGCAAGAACAAGTGGCACCAAAGCAATGCCCGCCGTCAAAGCGGTCATGAGCACGGGAGCCAATCGCTCAAGCCCAGCGCGAACGATCATCGGCTTGCTAAAGCTTTCGCCCTCGAACTCGACTAGGTGTAAGTAATGTTGCAGCAACAGCACTCCGTTACGCGACGCAATACCTGCGAGAGAGATAAATCCAACCATGGCCGCGATCGTGACCGTTTGACCTGTCCAGACGAGCGCCGCAACCGAGCCAATAAAAGCCATCGGTAGCGCTGCCATGACTTGCAGCGCCAGATTGACCGATCGGAACAGCGTGTAGAGAACCAGGAATACTCCGATGAGAGCAACGGCGAACAGGATGCCGATCATCTGACTTGCCGACTTTTGGCTCTGAAACTGCCCTTCGTAGGTCGGATAGTATCCCGCAGGTAAAGTCGCGACGACTGGCTGAATCGCTGTTTGAATATCCTTAACGACATCGACGACTCCGCGATCCTTGACGTTGCACTGGATCACCACTCGCCGCCGCACGTTTTCGCGATTAACGGTATTCGGTCCGCCCGATTCGTAGATGTTGGCAAGACTTCCCAATGGAACAGTTCCGCCTTCAGGCAGGTGGATCGCAAGTCGCTTGAGGCCCTCGATATCTTCGCGAACCTCGTCTTTCATGCGGACGACTAAATCAAATGTTCGCATCCCGTCGAGCACTTCGGAGACCACTGCTCCATTCATAGCTGTTTGCACATAATCATTGACTTTTGCAGCACTGATTCCGTACTGTGTGAGGGCCGCACGGTTTAGCTCAATCCTTAGCTGTGGAATGATGACTTGCGGTTCAATCAATAGATCGGTCACGCCAGGTACGTTTTGCATTTTCGCTTTTACCGCTTCGGCTTTTTGGCGAAGCAAGTCTAGATCGTCACCATAGATCTTGATTCCTACTTGCGCCTTGACGCCCGAGAGCATGTGTGAGATCAAGTGCGCGATCGGTTGCTCGACAGCGGTTACAATTCCAGGTATATTTTCCATCGCTGTACGAATTTCATTGAGCTGCTCTTCTCTCGAACGAGGCGATTTTGGATCAAGCTCAATGAGCATTTCGCTCATGTTGACCCCTTCCGCATGTTCGTCCAGTTCCGCCCGACCAGTTCGACGCACAAATCGCTGCACGTCTTCGATCGCCATGAGCGATTGCTCGACCGTGCGTGAGATTTCATTCGATGCTGCTAGCGAAGTACCCGGCGGCAGAACGACATTGAGCTGGATCGTTCCTTCATTGAAGGGTGGTAAGAAGTCGCGTTCTAATCGCGATAAGAATAAGCCAGCGATCGCGACGAGCAATAACGTGACTCCCAAGTTCAGATAGGGGAGAGCAAGACTGAATCGAATGATTCGCTCGCCGAGCCATTTGAAGCCACGCAGCACAAACCCATCCGACTCGTGAGCCTTGCTTGTGCTTGATCCAAGTAACCAATAAGAGAGCACTGGTGTCACTGTTAACGACACAACCAACGACGACAGAATCGAAACGATGTAAGCAACTCCGAGTGGTGCAAACAACTTGCCCTCCATACCTGACAATGCAAACAACGGCAAAAATACTAAGATCACGATCATCGTGCTGAAGACGATCGAACGTCGCACCTCGGCGCTCGCTCGGAACACGACAACCAAAGGATTGACTGGATTTCCCGCCAGTCGATTTTCCTTGAGGCGTCTAAAGATGTTTTCGACGTCGACGATGGCATCATCGACCAGTTCTCCCATGGCCACCGCAATTCCGCCTAGGGTCATCGTGTTAATCGATAAACCAAACACCGCAAAAACGATCGCTGTCATGAACAGCGATAGCGGAATGGCAGTCAAGGTGATGAAGGTCGTTTTGATGTTCATCAGGAATAGAAACAGAATGATAACAACCAAAATAACGCCGTCGCGAAGAGCCTCTTCGACGTTCTTGATCGCTCGTTCGATAAACGACTTCTGTGAGTACGTTGCTTCAATTCGGACTCCTGGTGGAAGCGATGGCTTCAGCTCTTCAATCGCACGCATCACGTCATCGGTCACGCGTCGAGTATCCGCACCAGGTTGCTTGTTCACGGTCAGAACAACGGCCGGACCACCGGAGAAAAGTCGAGCGCCGGAACTTGTGGGTTCAGAGTTGGAAGTTTTACTCTCATCATTCAACACTGAACTCTCAAACTTTCGAACAAAGCAAGAACTATCACCTCGCTTAATCTGGGCTCCTTCTTGCACTTTCGCAACTTGGGACAGGAGAACTGGTCTACCGTTTCGAATCGTGACTGGCAAGTTTTCCAAATCAGAGAGCGAACTGATGCGACCAAGTGAACGGACAAGGAGTTCACTGGGTCCCTGTCGATCGAGGTAACCACCCGTTCCATTCTCATTGCTTTCACGAACGGCTTGCTCGATTTGGTCGAGCGTTACGCCGAAGCGTGTCATTGCCTCCGGATCAACCAGCACTTGAAACTGTTTTCGCTGGCCCCCCATCGTGAAAACTTGTGACACGCCAGGAATAGTCAGAAGCCTTTGACGCACGGTCCAGTCTGCTGCAGTGCGGAGTTCGAGCGGTTTGACTTGTCCATCTTCACTCCACATTCCGAGCATTAAGATTTGGCCCATGATCGACGAGATCGGAGCAAGCTGTGGCTGGATGCCTTGTGGCAAACGATCCTGTACCATCTGCATTCGTTCCGCAACGATCTGGCGATCGGTGTAGATATCAGTACCGTAGGCAAACTCCACATA
>JBJTAQ010000625.1:0-1692 GCA_046090945.1 Pirellula sp. | reverse complement strand
TGGGAAGACGTTGAGGGTCTCAATCAGATTTTCATCGAGTTCCAGGGACCTGGCCATCGCGCGCGTTTCGGCAAGGTGCCTTTCAGGAATATGCTCCTTGAGTTGCTCGTAGGCTCGATCGAGGTCTTTACGGAACCAACGCCCGTTGGCAATCGTTTGGACAAAGCCGAAACCATACAAAACTGAATCGATGCAGCGCATCGCTTCGGCCTTGAGCAACTGCCCATGCGCTTTTCCGATCTGCTCAGGGGTGCCGTAGAGGAGAGCTACCCTCTGACCCTCGATCCAACGCAGTTCTCCGTTCTCAACCTTGCGACCCTTTTGTGTTGGTTCCGTCAATCGATTCGAGGGTGCCAAGACTTCGGCGGCCCTTCGCAAGCCTCGTGCAATCGTCGTCTCGATTTCTTGGCGAGAAATAACCTCGATTTCATAATCACCCCAATGGCGGGAAATCCAAGCCGCAGCGGTTTGAGCATCATCCCGCTCAAAGAGTACCCCATGGGACTTGCTCAACTCGAGCTTTGCCGAAATGTCTTTCGCAGTTACCTCGACCCCCGATGCGTCTTGACCGGTCATTCGAACTCGGACGTCGTCGGCAACGAGCCAGTCTTTGCCGTCAGAACTGAGTTTCACCTGGTTGGTACTCAAAACTAGATCGGCGACCGCATTGCCATCGAGGAACTTTATGAGTTCAAAGGGAGCCGCGATTTGCGTGGTTCCCTTGATCGTCCTTTTGAGAAACTCTTTGCTATCGAGGTGGTCCTCGGCATCAACCGCACCTTCGCCCCAAAACACCTTTCGATGTTTCGGCAAAACCACGGCCGTCAAATCCGCAGTGCGAACCAACGTCAAAGCATACTCGGGATGGTTTAGGACCAATTCAAAGTGAGCGTCCGAGTGCCGTACAAGCTTGATCTCAAGCTTCTGAATCTTGTTGTCGATCGGAAGACTGCCACTACCGCTGAGAGTGAACTGCTCGGTTCGCAGTTGCAACGCTGATAGCCACGGATCGAGTTGAGCACCGAGCTGCGCGCCAGGTGTGCTTTTGGCGTTGTCCTGAGCGTAGCTTGTCGCAATTCCATGGGCAGTACCCAAGAAAACAAAAGAAGCGATAGCAAGCCGTTTGATCCATCGAGCTGAGAGGTTCGCATTGGCCATGAAGATCGATCTCCGGAAAAGTAATCCAAAAAAGCTTTCGTGCGAATATTGAACCCAAACAATGTAACGGCTCCCAAAAACGCCCCGCAACTCAGAAGGTGCCCAAATCGTTAAAAAATCGCAACTTTGGACAAGGTTTTGTGAGATGTTACGATGGATTTTGAGGTGTCTCTACCCCAGAGAATGCGGCCCGGGACTTGCCGGCTAATGTGCCGAGTACTCGACCAGATACTCCATCAGGATCCATGCGCATGCGTTTCGAATCGGTTCTCCAGCGTACAGCCTGGCACGGCCTCGCACTTCCAGCAGTCCTCGAGCGACTTGAAACCCAAACCCAGGGATTGGGGTCAGAGCAAGCCGCAGCGAGATTGATCCAACATGGATTGAATAAACTTCCAGAGAGTCCCCCCAAGCCTTGGTGGACGATTTTGCTGCGTCAATTTCGAAGTCCCTTGATCTATGTCTTAGCCCTCGCTGCTTTGGTCTCAATTTCTATCGGTGATCATCAAGACGCGGGATTTATTGCAATCGTTC
>JBJTAQ010000624.1:0-2744 GCA_046090945.1 Pirellula sp. | reverse complement strand
GGAGTGCCGAAATGGTTTGCCGACGGCGCTGGTCGAGCAGCCTTGGCCGCCGCCGTCGGGCCGAACGACGAGCGTGTGAAGCCTTGGGTGCAGAAAGTAGGTGTGGTGATTAGCGAGATCAAGGATGTAAAACCATTGATGGAAGGGAAGTTGAATGACGAAGACGAAGCGATTGTCGGTTTTGCGCTGGTTCGAAGCATGCAAAGTTCGTCGATGAAAAAGCACTACGACGCAGTGGTCCGATCGATCAGCGAAGGAGAGAAGTTCGACGAAGCCTTTAAGAAGTCGGTTGGGCCAGTAGAAACGTTCCTCAACCAGGCTTTAGGAAAGCAGAAAAAGTAGGCTGTTAGCGACCGAACATAGGCTGCGCGTACCCGGGAGGGTAGCCGGCCGAGGTCGTTCCCGGGTAGCTGCCTGGAATCGGTTGACCGTAAACGGGAGGCTGGCCAATTGTGGGTTGACCGTAGGTAGGCAATCCGACTGCCGGGGGAGGTGCGACTCCGGGTACCATGCCTGGCTGGGCGGTTGCCGTCGGAGCGACTGTAGTTCCAGCGGTTGGATAGGGTTGCGGATAGGCCGGATAGCCCGGATAGGTTGGGTAGGGAGACATTGGATACTGGGGTTGGGTGCAACTGGTTCCAGCGCAACCAGATAGTGTGGCCAAGCAGAGTGTAGCTAGGCACAGCAATAACGATGGCAGTAGTAGAGCGACATTGCGGATCCGCTGTTGGTTGATCGTCATGTTGTAGCCTTTATTAACTTAAGCCTGCAAATCAATCGTTTGCTATTGGGGGCGATGGTCTGAGTTTTTTCTGAGCGTGTCTATATCAATCACCCATAAAAATGGCTATTAAGTTGTTTTAATCGGTAGGCCGACAGGAGACACACCTCGTTTTCAAAGCAATTGAGAGCAGATGCATGTTCGGATTGTGTTGCTTTGGAGGTGGAAGATTTGGTACAGTCGGGTTGCCGATTTGGCAGTTGATCCTATGTGCAGTACCAACCAAGGGAGTTAGGAGAAGGACAGTGCCGAGTGCGTTCAGATGGTTCATGTGCATGTGGCCTGGTTTATCGGTCGCTTGGTACTCGGGTAGTTTTCGAGGTCTTGCGGTTGCCTTGTTATTTGTTCTTGGTTTGCAGACCGCTTGGGTGGCAACGTTTATTTGGCCTGCCTTACTGACGGCTTGGGAGTCGAGTCTACTTTGGTGGTCCTTGGCGTTTTCGATTCTTGGATCGGTGGTGTATCAGACCTGGACCGTCGCTTGGCAGTCAGACCGTGGATCTAATGGGTGTCCAGATGAGGCATTGCGACAATCGCAGGCTATGTACTTACAGGGAAGTTATTTCGAGGCTGAGGAATTGTTGAGTCCCCATGTGTCGAATGGGGAGTGGGATGTCGAGGCGGCGTTGTGGTTAGCGACCATCTATCGCAGGACGGGTCGTTACGAAGCAGCTTGGGCTATGCTACAAACCTTGGAATCCTTCGAGCGCAGTAGTGCCTGGGGTTCGGAGATCAGCCTCGAATATCGGAAAATCAAGGAATCCAGGCGAAACAAGAGAGTTGAAAGTCTTTGACCCGTGGTCAAGAGGCGTTTGCTATCCTGGGCGAAAGCCTATAATTTGACGGTGGATCTGCGGGGTGTGGTTCGACGAATCCTTTGTCGAGCCGGCTTTGGCGAACCATTTCGGTACAGGTTTTGCACTTCTGTGCAAATTAGCCCTGCCAAGGGAACTTGTCACTGCCGAAATGCGTCGTTGGTTCGAGGCAAAGAATCGCAGTCGACACGAGCCGAAAAAATCGAGGGTGGACCGATGTTTGTCCGCCAAACAAAAAGGAAGGATAGTCATGTTCGAACGATTTACAGACCGAGCCCGCAAGGTGATGCAGTTAGCGAACCAAGAGGCGCAGCGATTCAACCATGAGTACATTGGCACCGAGCACATCCTTCTGGGGTTAGTCAAAGAGGGGAGCGGAGTTGCGGCCAATGTGCTCAAGAATCTGGATATTGACTTGCGCAAGATTCGCCTGGAGGTCGAGAAACTCGTGCAGAGTGGACCGGAGATGGTGACGATAGGCAAGTTGCCACATACTCCACGGGCCAAGAAGGTCATCGAGTACTCGATGGAAGAGGCCAGGAATCTTAACCACAACTATGTTGGCACCGAGCATATCCTTCTTGGGCTACTACGTGAGCAGGACGGGGTGGCCGCGCAGGTCCTGATGAACCTTGGGATGAAGCTCGAAGATGTTCGCGAGGAGGTCCTGAGTCTCTTGGGGCATGGAATCGATTCAGGTGATGGAGAGCGAGGGGGACGCGAAGGGGGAGCTTCGAGTGGCAGTAGCGAATCGGGTTCTTCGACCAAGGGTGGCAAGAGCAAGACGCCGGCGTTGGACAGTTTTGGTAGAGACCTGACCGAACTGGCTCGGCAGGGGAAACTCGATCCGGTCATTGGCCGTGAGCGTGAGATCGAGCGAGCGACGCAGGTTCTTTGCCGACGCACCAAGAATAACCCAGTGCTTTTGGGTGAAGCTGGGGTGGGCAAGACTGCGATTGTAGAAGGCTTTGCACAGCGGGTCGTCAATGGTGAAGTCCCCGAGATATTGGCTGAGAAGCGGATTGTTGTTCTCGATTTGGCCATGATGGTCGCCGGGACCAAGTACCGGGGTCAGTTCGAAGAGCGGATCAAGGCGGTGATGAATGAAGTGCGTCGGGCTCGCAACACGATTTTGTTTAGCGATGAAT